>DATCTP010000001.1:0-2245 GCA_036567885.1 Anaerolineales bacterium
TTCATTAAAGCGTAAAGCTTTTTGCGCAAGTCTTGAATCTGTCCATCTATGCTATCAACATCTTCTTTGCTTAGATAGTTGAATTCCTGAGCTAAGACTAATTGTGTGTCCACTTCAGCTAATGATCCAAGTGCAATATGCAAAAACCGACGAAAGTCAGCAGGCGCTTTGCGAGCTTGGCCTTCAGCAATGTTTGATGGAACCGAAACAACAGCGCGACGGATTTGGTCAGCGAGAGCATAGGTTTCATGCTTTGGAAATTTCTCAGTCAGCTTGTAGATTTCTTTTGCAAGTTTGATTGCGTTTTGCCAAACAATCAAATCACGATAATTGCGAGCAACTATTTTTTCTTGAATTTGCTCCATATATTATCTCCTGCTGTCAACCGTCAACAGTTAACCATCAACGAAGCGGCGGATACGCCGCCGGATCAACTTCGTTCATCATCTCATACACCGCGTCAAAAAACGTTTCTGCATTTGGCTTGGACCAGTAATCGCCGTCGCTTCCATAGGCAGGACGATGTTCAGTGCCGCTCAAAGTGCGCGGCTCGGAATCAAGATGATAGTAGCCACCTTGTTTTTCGATAACTTCCCTCATCATATATGCGGATGTTCCGCCGGGGACATCTTCATCCAAAAAGAGTACGCGGTTGGTTTTCTTCAGCGACTCGATAATCTTGCTGTGAACATCGAACGGCATCAGCGATTGCACGTCAACGATTTCGACTTCGATTCCAACCTTTAATAATTTCTCTGCCGCATCCATTGCGATGCGACAGCACGCGCCGTACGTCACGATGGTGACATCTTTACCTTCGCGGATGACTTCGGGCGCACCGAGTGGAACGGTCATCTCGCCGATGTTATCGGGCAACTTTTCTTTGATGCGATAACCGTTCAACACCTCAACGATGAGCGCGGGCTCATCGGATTTCAATAAGGTGTTGTAAAAGCCAGCTGCGCGCGTCATGTCGCGCGGCACCAAGATGTTCATGCCGCGCGTCAAGTTCATGATGCCCGACATTAGCGAACCCGAATGCCACACGCCCTCGAGCCGATGTCCGCGCGTGCGCACGATGACCGGTGCGGATTGTCCGCCCGCGGAGCGCCAATGCAGAGTTGCCAAATCGTCGGACATGACTTGTAGCGCATATAACAAATAATCTAGGTATTGGATTTCGCAAATCGGCCTCAAGCCGCGCATTGCCATGCCAATCGCCTGCCCCAAAATCGTCGCTTCACGAATGCCGGTGTCGGTGACGCGCAGCGCGCCATATTTTTCCTGCATCCCTTTGAAGCCCTGGTTCACATCGCCGAGCAAACCCACGTCTTCGCCAAACGCGATCACGCGCAGATCGCGCTCCAAGATTTTATCGAAAGCGGTGTTGATGACCTCGAAGCCAAACATGGTCGGTGAGTTCGCTGAATAAACGGGCTTGACTTCTTCAACCTTCAACGCGCTCCCGCTATAAAGATGTGAGCCATAACGTTCGAGATTGATGGCGTCCTGTTCATTTTTCCATTGGGACAAAACTTGCTTCGATGGATTCTCTTCATCACGCAGGACTCGTAACGCTTCATGCGCGGCGGAATGAATATCCCGCCTCAATGGCGCGGGGAGGGCGGCTAGCCGTTCTTTGATGTTATTCAACTCTGATGCATATCGCGAACTACCCGCGATCTCGTCGAACATATCCAGAACTTGGGCGCGCTCTTCAAGGATCGGATTGAGATACGCGTCCCACGCGGTTTTGCGGATTCCCTCGACAGTTTCGTGGTCCTCTTTTTCAACGGCGGCCAATTCAGGTTCCGAAATGATGCGGTTCTCTATCATCCATGCGCGCATCTTCGTCACGCAATCAAACTCTTCTTCGAATTTGAGTCGCTCTGGAGATTTATACCGTTCATGGCTTCCCGATGTGGAATGTCCCTGCGGTTGAGTCACATCAATGACATGCACCAATTGCGGGATGTGATATTTGCGCGTGATCTCGGCCGCGTTCTGATAGGTTTCGATCAGCGCGGGATAATCCCAGCCGCGCACCTGATAAAGATCGTAGCCGCGCTCGCAATCCTCTTCCATGCAAGGCTCGCGCTCGAAACCTTTGAGGATGGCATAAATATTTTCCTTGACCATCTGGAATTGATTCGGAACCGAGATGCCATAACCATCATCGTAAACCGTGATGACCGCGGGCGCCTGCAAAACGCCGATGGCGTTGATCGATTCCCAGAACATGCCT
>DATCTP010000002.1:0-3946 GCA_036567885.1 Anaerolineales bacterium
TCCCCCATCGCGATGCGATGGGGGAGGCGTCCGTCGGACAGAGGGGGTTATAATCTTGTCTACCTTCGCCAAACGAGGAGCGCATTATGTTCGATAAAAAGAAACTCAACGAATTAAAAGATTCTCTTAAAAAGTGGGAAGAGACTTCCCTGAAAAAAACTCTGGCGTCCATGCCAGAGCGGCAGGAACAATTTATCACTACATCCTCTGAACCCATCAACCGACTTTATACTCCGCTCGATGTCCAAGATTTAGATTATCAAAATGATCTCGGCTTGCCCGGCGAATATCCGTACACGCGCGGCGTCCATCCCACGCTTCATCGCGGCAAGTTGTGGACGATGCGCATGTTCGCTGGATTTGGAACCGCGGAAGAAACCAATAAGCGATTCAAATACCTGCTTGGTCAGGGTCAAACCGGACTTTCGATTGCGTTCGACCTCGCTACGCTCATGGGCTACGACACCGACCAGCCTGAAGCGCTCGGCGAGTTTGGTAAATGCGGCGTGGCAGTTTCATCGTTGAAAGACATGGAAATTCTGCTCGATGGAATTCCGCTCGACAAAGTTTCTACGAGTATGACGATCAATTCACCCGCCGCAATCATTTGGGCAATGTATATCGCCGCGGCGGAAAAGCAAGGCGTGCGATCTGATCAATTACGCGGCACGATTCAAAATGACATCCTTAAAGAATTCATCGCGCAAAAGGAATATATTTTTCCCCCTTCGCCTTCGATGCGATTGGTTGTGGACACGATGGAATTCGGCTCGCAAAAAGTCCCGCAGTGGAATACGATTTCGATCAGCGGTTATCACATCCGTGAAGCGGGTTCGACCGCCGCGCAGGAATTGGCGTTCACGCTGGCGGACGGACTCGAATATGTCCGCTGGGGCATCGAACGCGGCATGGATGTGGACGAGTTTGCACCGCGTCTTTCGTTCTTCTTCAATGCCCATAATGATTTCTTTGAAGAGATCGCCAAGTATCGCGCGGCGCGGCGCATTTGGGCGCATGAAATGAAGGAAACATTCAAAGCAAAGAATCCGCGCTCATGGCTGTTACGCTTCCATACACAAACGGCGGGTGTTTCATTAACGGCACAGCAACCGGAAAATAATGTAGTGCGCGTTGCAATTCAAGCATTAGCGGCGGTTCTTGGCGGTACGCAAAGCTTGCATACCAATTCATTGGACGAAGCGCTAGCGCTTCCTTCCGAACATGCGGTGACGATTGCATTACGCACGCAACAGATCATTGCGGAAGAGTCGGGCGTGGCGAATATGATTGATCCGCTCGGAGGCAGTTTCTTCGTCGAGGCACAGACCGACCGAATTGAGAAGCAGGCTTACGATTATTTCCATCGCATCGAAGAGTTGGGCGGAGTTATTCCTGCCATTGAAAAAGGATTCTTCCAAAGTGAGATTGCAGACGCGGCGTATCGTTATCAGCGTGAGATTGATAACGGCACGCGAAAAATTGTCGGCGTAAATGCATATAACGAACACAAGCCGCTCACGGTTCCTATTTTGGAAATGGATCCGAATGGTTATAAGCGGCAGATCGATCGTTTGGCAGAACTCCGCCAGACGCGCGATAACGGACGCGTCGGTCAAGCGATGGATAAACTTCGCATCGCGTTGCAAGGCACGGAAAATACCATGCCTTATTTAATGGAATGTGTTCACGCGTACGCAACGCTCGGTGAAATTATCAGTCTAATGAAAGAAGTATTTGGAGTCTACGAAGAGCCGACGATGATTTAGCGCGCCAGCGTTCTCGTCATCTCATAATATTCCAAATTTGCAGTCCGCTTATGGCTGATCACTTCTTCCAGCGGAACGTATTCAATATGGTGACCTTTGAGACCGGTCATCACGCCGCTTTTGCCTTCCAACAAAGCCTCGACCGCTTTCACACCCATTCGGGATGCCAATAAACGATCGTACGCTGTCGGTGAGCCGCCGCGCTGAATATGTCCAAGAATAGTTACGCGCGTGGTAAACCCGACGTCCATGGCTTCGAGAGCGCTCGCAAGTTCGGTGGTGTTATGCCCAGAACCTTCCGCGTTGATAATGATAGCGTGCGTTTTGCCACGCGTATAAGCATCTTCGATCACTTTACCGACTTCTTCCACGGTTACCGGAACTTCTGGAATTAATACAATCTCCGCACCGCATACGATGCCGGTCATGGCGGCCAGATAGCCGCAATTGCGTCCCATCGTTTCGATCAGGAATGCGCGGCGATGCGACGAGGCGGTATCACGCAGTTTATCCACCGCCTCCATGATGGTATTCATGGCGGTATCCGTACCGATCGAAATGCTTGTTCCCCATACGTCGTTATCAATACTGCCAGGGAGTCCAACCACTTTGACGCCTTGCTGATGCAAAGCATTTGCGCCCTTTAGCGAACCCTCGCCCCCGATCACGATCAGCGCGTCCATGCCCGCTTCGTTCATGCGGCGGATCGCTTCGCGTTGTCCTTTCGCCTCCATAAAGCGCGGACTGCGGCTGGTTTGCAGAATCGTTCCGCCGCGTTGCAGGATACCGCCCACATCACGCGCACCGAGACGGCGAAACTCGCTGTTGAGCAATCCTTCGTAGCCATCCACCACTCCCAAGACCTCCGCATCATGCGTATTGGCCGCGCGCACAATGGCGCGGATCGCGGCATTCATGCCGGGGGAATCCCCGCCCGAAGTCAGCACCCCGATGGTAAAAGGTTTATTCATGTCCATTTTGTTCATCTCTCTTGATTTGAAATATATCGAAATCGCGCGCCACTGAAGCGTTCGGATGAATGGCTTGTGCTTCTTTCACAACATCCTTTTCACGATAGCGGCGCGAAATGTGCGTGAGAATTATTTTTTTAACGTTTGCCCGAACAGCCAGTTCCGCGCTTTCTTTCGCGGTGAGGTGCGAGAACTGATGCGCCATCTCGGCTTCTTCTTCCAGATAGGTTGACTCGATCACCAGCGCATCCGCGTCTTTGCAAAACTTGAGCAGGTTATCCGTTCTACCGGCATCGCCTACCACGACGAGTTTAATCCCTTTTTCAACGGGACCCAGCACATCGTCCGGTGCGACGCGTTTCCCGTTCGATAACGTGATCGTTTTGCCTGCCACCAGATCGCGTCGTTCGGGTCCGAATGGAACGCCGAGTTCATCCGCTTTCTGCGATAAAAATGGCCGCCGAGCTTTTGTTTCAAAGACATAGCCGAGACAATCCGGGCCGCGATGCGTTACCGGAAACGCCGTAATTGTAAAATCTTCCGCATCGAAAATCGTCCCCGGCTTGATTTCCCGAAAATGAAGCGGCATCGGCGTTTGATTGCCGCGCAGAACCACATCGTCAATCAAGGCGCGGACGCGATCCAGCGTAGAACGTCCGCCGAAGATTTCAAGTTGTTCGATGGCTTCCCAGCGCATGAACGTGCTGACCAGTCCGCCGAGACCGAGGATATGATCGAGGTGCCCATGCGTCAGCAGGATGCGCGTGAGATGTCGGAAGCCAACGCCCGCTTGCAGGATCTGGCGCTGTGTGCCTTCGCCGCAGTCGACGAGAAAGCGATATTCATTGTGCGTGATGATTTGAGCTGGCATTCCGCGTTTCGCGGAAGGCGCGGAGGCGGATGTACCGAGGAATAGAATTTCGAACAACGATGAATCCTTATGGAAAGTTGGTAGGTGAAAAACAAAACGCAACGATTAAAACGCAATAGCAAGTTCGCGATTTGGATTTTTGAATTGTTTATCAATTGTACCTTAAAGAAAACAGACCATTTGTGCTATAATTTTTCAGTACTTGTTTACCGTCAGAAGTCATAATTTTGTAAAGGGTCAAAGGTCTTGAAAAAAACAGGCTGAAAAACTCTTGTCAAAGATGCAGTAGAAATTGTACACTGTTGAGTATGAGCAGGCGCCGGAACAAGCATACCCTT
>DATCTP010000003.1:0-2588 GCA_036567885.1 Anaerolineales bacterium
CGCGGTAAGAAGGAAGAAGAAGCTCCCGAAGAAGGCGCAAAAGCCGAGAAGAAGAAATAAGTTCAAACGAACTCCGCACCAAATGGTGCGGAGTTTTTGTTTTGAAATGTCATTGCGAACGTAGCGACATCGTACTCGAAGAGTAAGCAATCTCGTTTATCAATCATTTGGATGTTAGATAAGATTGCCACGACCTGCAGAGCAGGTTTCGCAATGACATACTAGAAATTTAAAACCTTGAGAAAATCAACGGTCATCCTCGCCGTTGCGCCCCAAAGCAATTCGCCGTCGTAGGGATGATACACGATCAGCGAACGATTTCTTCCCGGCATGGAAAATTCCCAGCGATTGGATCTATCCGCAAGCCAACTCAGCGGGATGGTGAACACGCGCTCCACTTCATCTTTTCCGAGTCGCAAGACGGTCGGCCATTCGATCATTCCAACCACCGGCGTGACGCGAAAACTGGTGATGGTGATCATGTTCGCGATCCGTCCCAGCACACGGACTTTCTGCGGATCAATGCCAACTTCCTCATTTGCTTCGCGTAATGCGGTCTCTTCCGGCGTGGCTTCACCTTCGTCGCATCCGCCGCCCGGAAACGAAACCTGACCTTTGTGACTCTCCACTTTATCGGTGCGACGCGTAAAGAGCAAATGCCATTCGTCATCTTGTTGAAGCAATGGAATTAACACCGCCGCGCATTTCAAGCGTGTTTCGGCCGTCAGATCGATCTCGGCATAACCATCAGAAGATGGGGCGGCTTCCATTGCCTCCCGCAATTTTGTTCTGATGAATTCCTCGCTGGGGGAGACCGTCATGCTTCTTTCTCTTCAAATCCCGCGCCGATCTCTTTAACTAATTCCGTTCCGCGTTGATCTTCTGTTGGCTCGATCCTTCTTGCGAAAATCAAAAAGCCGGTGTGCGCTACCATTCGGTCGGTTGGACGCAAACGATTTGGCTCTGGCTTGTAATATCGAACCAATACCTCACAGACTTCGATGAACGCAAATTGTCCGCGCCTCAATGCGGTGAGCAACAATTCCACTTGATTAACCGTTGGAATTAAACTGCAAAAGAATCCACCGGGCTTGAGCGCGGCGCGCACTTGTGACATGTAATCGTACGGATTCGGCACATCGAGGAAGAACGCGTCGGCGTCCGTTTCATCCAAGCCCTCGGCGATGTCCCGCAGTTTGAAGTCGACGCGCGCAGCGAGACCAACTCGCTCGAGATTCTTCCTCGCCAAGCTTTGTATCTCCGGGCGGACTTCATACGAAATCACGCGTCCATCTGCGCCGACGTTATATGCGAGAGCGATCGTCATCGAACCGGAACCGGTTCCCGCTTCGATCACTTTTTTGCCGGGACCGATTCCCAGCGTGATCAAAATAAAGCCGATGTCTTTCGGATAAAGGATTTGTGTGTTGCGCGGTAAGTCGCTTAGCAAATCTGCGAGCGAAGGTTGAAGCAAAAAGAACGGCGAACCGATGTGACTAAAAACCTGCGTGCCCCACGGCTTGCCAATCAAATCATCGTGTTGCAGAATGCCGCGATGCGTTTCGAGCCGCGCACCTTCTTTGAGTGTGACAATAAAGTTCTTGTGCCGCAAACCGACCAATTGGGCAATATCACCGGCGCGCGCACTGGAAGAAGTAACATTGAATACCATGAACTTATTTTACCCCGACCTCGCCTAATCCCTCTTGCCTTCGGCGAGAGTTGAAGAGGGGATGGAAGAGGTTACAGAATGCAGTCGCCAGTTGATCGTTCCCAGTGCGATGGGGATGACGAGCGAAACGATTGCCAAGATAGAAACTCCTAACGCGGTTAAGACAATTCCCGTGAGATTATCCGATGAAGAGCCGAGCGTTACGTGGATCGATCCAACTACGATGAGCACAACACACGCATTCCACAAGCCATGGAAAAACATTGCCAAGGCGTACATGCCGATCATACGACCAGGGCGTTTCGTTGTACGGAACGACGCGATTCCCCAACCCGTCAGGCTGGCGGCAAAGATATGCATCATGGTGCTTCCGCCGCGTACCAGAAGTGTGGTAGCCCAGCTTGAATCAGGTTGAACAGAAGCGAGCAGGCTTTCCACTAACCCGAAACCGGTGCCGCTCAAGGCGCCGACAACGAATCCCTGTGCCGGTGTCGAAAGATGATCGAAGACGGTCCAAACCGTCAGCGACTTGGCGGTCTCTTCCACCACAGGCGCAACAACAGACAAGAATAGCAGCGCCAATACAATGACCACCGGATTCAATAAATACGGGCTGATGAGATTCAGCGCGTTGTCTGAGTTGGACGCGCTGTTGATTTGATCTTTGATTGTATTGAATACCATTCTTAATTCAGGATGGAAAGCCAAATAAAAGCCGATCCCGACCAACAATAAAACCACCAGCCCTAGTTCGATCAATGCCGCGAGTGCTGGACCTAAGATCATTCCGCTTCCCAACGCGCCCCAGAGGCGTTGTTTTGAACCGGCGTTCAGCCCGCCAATAGCGAGTCTGGCAAAAAAATAAACTGGGATGCCAATGCTTACTATATAAAACGGCGGCGTGATCCAACGAAAG
>DATCTP010000004.1:0-5384 GCA_036567885.1 Anaerolineales bacterium
ATGCTGCGTCCCTGCTTTAATTTTTTGGAACTTGTAAATTTATGCCCAGCCGCGCAACTGCATGGCTTTGACCACGCGGTCAATCGCCACCATATACGCCGCATCGCGCATATAAACTTTTTCCTTCTCGCTCATGTGAAGCACGTTGTTGAAAGCCTGCGTCATCTTGGTGTCGAGGCGTTCAAGAACTTCCTGCTTCGTCCAATAGAAGTTCATATCGTTCTGAACGGACTCAAAGTATGACGTGGTCACGCCACCGGCGTTGCAGAGGAAATCGGGGATATCAAAGATTTTGTTTGACTTGAAATACTCGTCGGCCTCGGGAGTCACGCCGCCGTTGGCGCCTTCCGCCACGATCTTGACGCGCTTCGACATCTTCTTGATCGTATCGGCATTGACATGGCCTTCAATCGCGGCGGGGATCAATACATCCGCTTCCTTCGTGATCCACACTTCGCCATCCTCGACCACATAGCCTTTATCCTGCGCCTTCTTCTTGTCAATCGTGCCATACTCATCCACAATCGTCAGCAGGAAGTGCGGATCAATGCCATCCTTGTGGCTGTACGTGTAAGACTTCTTATCGTTGCGATCCCAGCAGGAGACACACGCAACTTTGCCGCCAAGCATTTCGATGAAACCAATCGCCGCGTATTGCGCCACATTTCCAAAACCTTCGATGGCTGCAACGGAATTCTTCGAATCGACCTTCAGATGTTTCATGGCTTCGCGTACCGTGTAAATGACGCCATAGCCAGTCGCTTCCGTGCGGCCTTCGGATCCGCCGCCGCCCAACGGTTTGCCGGTGAACACGCCCGGCGTATATTGACCGACGAGGCGCGAATACTCATCCATCATCCAGCCCATCATCTGCGGCGTTGTGCCGACATCTGGAGCGGGCACATCGTTGCGCGGACCGATATTCTTCCACATCACATCCACCCAGCCGCGGCACAAGCGTTCCTTCTCGTGAACGGAAAGCGTTGACGGATCCACAATGATGCCGCCTTTGCCGCCGCCCAACGGAATATCCGCCACGGCGCATTTCCATGTCATCCATGTTGCCAGAGCGCGGACGGTGTCCAGCGTCTCATTGGCTGCGAAGCGGATGCCGCCTTTGTTGGGTCCGCGCGCATCATTGTGTTGGACGCGGAAGCCCTGAAAGATGCGGGTCGAACCGTTATCCATCCGCACCGGAATGCGGAAGGAATATTCGCGCATTGGCCAGCGCAGAACTTCAGAGATGGCGGAGTCAAGTTTGAGCAGTTTTGCAACATGGTCAAATTGTTCTTGCGCCATCTGAAAAGCATTAAGTTGTTCAGCCATTTTTTCTCCTATATTTGATTTTTTTAAAAATATAAGCGGGCAGACCCGGACGGGAATGCCCGCTTATGAAAAGCCTATGGAATATGTTTGAATCATAGAGATAAATCCTGCGGCCTTACCGATTAACCTTACACGACTTTTATTTTCCCGTCAATATGAAGAGCATCATAAATAGGTTATGACTTACATGGATGTCAACTGTTTTTCCAATTCGAATCTCACTACTTGCGGATTGGCTTTACCGGCGGCTTTCTTCATCACTTGTCCAAACAAGAAGTTGACCACGCCCGTTTTGCCCGCTTTGTAACTTTGAACCTCCTTTGGATTTTCTGTCAATGTTTCTTTGACCAGATTTGAAATCAGCGATTCATCCGAGACTTGCTTGAGGCCGCGCTTCTCAACGATCTCCATCGCACCTTTGCCGGATGCAAACATTTCATTCAAAACTTCTCGCGCGCCGGATGGATTGATCTGTCCTTCAAAAACCATCTTGACCAATTCCGCCAACGCCTCAGGCTTGACCTTGAGCTGGCTGACCGTACTATTGGCTTGATTCATCAACGAGAATAAATCGCCGAGCATCCAATTGGCTATCGTCTTGGCTGGAATATTGGACGGTAAATTTTTAACTGCCGTCTCGAAATAATTTGCAATATCTTTTTCTTCCGTGAGTCGTGACGCGTCATATTCGGTCAAGCTATATTCTTTGGCGAAGCGCAGATATTTGGTGCGCGGAAGTTCTGGCAAATCTCTGCGAATAGATTCGATCCAATCGTTTTCGACCACCAGCGGCGGCAAATCCGGTTCGGGAAAATAACGATAATCGTGCGCGTCTTCCTTGCTGCGCTGGGAATATGTCTCGCCGCGCGCTTCATTCCAGCCGAGCGTTTCCTGTTCGACGGTTCCGCCCGCTTCGATGATCTTGCTTTGACGCGCAATTTCATAATCAATGGCGCGTTCGAGGGCGCGAAACGAATTGAGATTTTTTACTTCCGTTCGTGTGCCAAGTTCGGTTGTTCCTTTGCGTCGCACGGAAACATTCGCTTCAAAACGAATGACGCCTTTTTCCATATCGCCGCTGTTGACGCCGAGATAGCGCAGGATGTCGCGCAGGGTTTCGCCGTAAGCGCGTGCCGCCTCCGACGAATGAATGTCGGGTTCCGAAACGATTTCCAATAACGGCACGCCAGCGCGGTTCAGGTCAACCAGCGAATAGGATTCGCCGCCACGCTCGATGTGAGTTAACTTACCGGTATCTTCCTCCAAGTGCACGCGGCGCACGCGGATGGTCTGCTCGCCGTCAGACATTCGAATGACGAGTTTTCCATTGATCGCCAACGGCTGTTCGTATTGTGAGATTTGATACCCTTTGGGAAGGTCAGGATAGAAATAATTTTTACGCGCAAAGATGCTGGTGTGCTGAACTTCGCATTCCAGCGCCAGAGCCACGCGAATACCATATTCCACCGCGGTTTGATTGACCACTGGCAATGCGCCAGGCATGGCGGAACAAACCGGACATACGGCGCTATTCGGCGCGGCGACAGTGGAATCAACCACCGCACATGAGCAGAACATTTTTGATTTGGTGCGAAGTTCAGCGTGGACTTCAAGTCCGATGACGGGTTCAAATTCCATAAATGCTTTCACCACAGAGACACAAAGAGCACAGAGCTTTTTCTTCGTGGACACAAAAGATTCTTGGTGTCCTTCGTGTCTTTGTGGTTAATTATATTTCGGTTTTCGTTTCTCCAAAAAAGCCGCGACGCCTTCTTTGTGTTCCGTCCGTTTGCCTGCGATCTCCTGCAAATCAGCTTCGCTATTCAAAACATCTTCGAGATTGGACAATACGGCTTGATTGAATGCCTGCTTTGCCAACCCGAATGCGCCGACGGGACCGCTTGCCAATTGCTTTGCATAGGCTAGTGTTTCATTCGTAAAACTTGCGTCTGAAAAAATGCGATTGACCAATCCCCATTTGAACGCTTGTTGCGCGGAAATCGGCGCGTTGCTGAAATAAAATTCCTCGGCGCGTCCGAGACCGATCAAGGCGGATAATAATATTGACACGGCTGAATCAGGAACCAATCCGATGCCGCTGAAGCCGACCACCAAATTCGCTTCTTCAGTCGCAAAACGCAGATCGCAAGCCAATGCGACTCCCAATGCCGCGCCCGCACATGGACCGTTGATGGCGGCGATCACCGGCTTTTCGATGCGACGGATTTGAAGGATCAGCGGGTTATAGGTTTCTTCCAAATGCTCGCGATAAGAAACCGAATCGCTGTTCTTCATTTCGGAAATATCTTGGCCCGCGCTGAAGACTCGACCAGAACCGGTTAACACGATGACGCGTGTCTGCGAATCTTTTTCCGCCTGCGTGAAGGCGTTTTGTAATTCGCGAATCAATTCAACATTGAAGGCGTTGGCGCGTTCGGGGCGATTCAGCGTCAGGGTGAGCACACCCGCTTGGAGCGTGGAAAGAAGCGTGGACATAAATACGGTATAAAGAAAAAGGATAGGGAAGTTTGGTATCCCTATCCCTTTTCATCGGACCTCCAATTTTTTAGAGATTGTCGTCGTTTGCCTCGGCGTCGTCATCGTCTGATTCGTATTCGACGTGTTCGCTATCGAGATAAACCCACAAAAGCAAAACATTTCCTTCCGGCGTTTCCACGTTGCGGGCTGCGAGAATGGGCGCGGTTTCCTCCAAGCCCATATCGTTGCGGTAATGCAGATGGATCGGTCGCTTGTTGCTCCAGGCGCGGTGACAACGTTCGACGAGGGCGTTGCCATTGAACGTTCGCAGACGCGTGAGCGCCGGAACCAATTCATTGGGGCTTTCGTTCAAGCCCATCGCCCAGCCGTCATTGACTTGTTCAAAGATCGGCGGGGGACCTTCGATGATCGTGATTTTTTCGTCCATGCTTAAGAATATACCATAAAAGGGATTACAAAAACCTTGCGATTGCCTTGACCATGCCGGGACCGGAATACACCATGCCGGTATAAATTTGGATGAGCGTTGCGCCCATGTCGAGCCGGCGTTTGGCATCTTCGGGAGTCATGATGCCGCCCGCGCTGACGATGGGGATTTGACCATTCACGCGCTGGACGATTCTTTGCAACATCGCTTCGCTCAACGCTTGGAGCGGCTTGCCGCTTAATCCGCCGGTTTCGTTCCGATAGCTGGATCGCAATCCGACGCGCTCCACGGTCGTGTTGGTTGCGATAATCCCGTCCATGTTCGTGCGCAGGATGACATCCACCGCGTCGTCCAATTCCTGATTGCTCAAATCCGGCGCGAGTTTGACCAGCAATGGCACGCGTCGTTCGAGTTGTTTTTGTTCGATCAATTGCTGTTGGCGCAGATTCTTCAACAAACCTTCGAGCATGTCGCGCGCTTGCAATCGGCGCAGACCTTCGGTGTTTGGTGAACTGACATTGATTGTCAGGTAATCTGCCAGCGGTGCGAAGTTTTGGAGCAAGGCCAAATAATCAAAAGCGGCTTCTTCGTTTGGCGTGGATTTGTTTTTTCCAAGATTGACTCCAAGAATAAAGTTCCTGGGCTCGTTTTTCTGCTTGCGTCTGCGTGGTCCGTACCCCAAAAAACGTTCCAACCAATTGGGTGCGAGCGAAGGATTCAATTGACCCTGCACAAATTCGGTGCCGCGGCTGGGAAAGCCCAGACGGTTGATGATGGCTTCATCTTCGACCAGACGGAACATGCGCGGTTTTGGATTCCCTGCTTGTGGTAACGGCGTAACCGTTCCCACTTCGATGTGACCGAAACCCAATGCGGCGAGTCCCTGAACCGCCATGGCGTCTTTGTCGTATCCCGCCGCGAGGCCGATGGGATTCTTGAAGGTCAATCCAAATGCCTGAACCGGTTTGGAAGGCGCATGATAAAGGAGCTGCACCATCCAGCGCGAAGGAGGTAACCAACCTGCAAAACGCAAAGTATTCAGCGTGAGTTGATGCGCGGTTTCGGGTTTAAGTTGAAAGAGAAAAGGACGAAAGAATTGATACATGATGGTCTCGGTATAGCGGCGGTGGTC
>DATCTP010000005.1:0-12563 GCA_036567885.1 Anaerolineales bacterium
TGTTTCGCAGCGCTGCTGATTTGTACCGTATCCGCAGGTTGAACCTTTGGCGCCGCTTTGGGGTTTTCAACTGCAGCAGGGTATCATCATCCTGAAGGTTGCATTTAAATCCCCAAAATGTATTTCTTAATAGCTGGGAATGCACTGAGGACTTCACTGCAAAAAGGGTAGTCACCCCTCCTCAATTCTGGAAAAGTTTAATGTAATCGGTATATGTTTAGAAAAAATACCAAACACCAACAACCCGCATTGATCAGTGCCGCCAGCGAACTGCCCGAGAAGCAACGTAAACGTCTGGAGAAGTCGTGGGCAGGCACATTCTACAAAGAATTCTTCAGCCGCATTGACGAACAGTCCTTTGCAGTCCTGTATTCAGAAAAAGACTCGCGTCCGAACGTACCGGTGAACGTGCTGGTCGGGCTGCGTAGTGACTGCTCCTTCCAGTCGGAAGCGCTTAAGGCAGGAAACGGCTGGAGCGACCAGGAGTTATACGAGCACTATTGCTATGACCTACAGGTACGCTATGCGTTAGGGTATGACCGACTGGGCGATGGGGATTTTGAGATCCGCACCCTGTATTATTTTCGGGAACGGCTGAGCAAATATAATGCAGAGCACGGCATCAATATGTTGGAAAAAGCATTTGAGAAGATCACGGATGCCCAGATCCTGGATTTGAAAGTTCGCACCGGAATGCAGCGGATGGACTCCACACAAATTGCCAGCAATATTGTCTCCGCCAGCCGCCTGCAGTTGTTGGTGGAAGCGGTCCAGCGGGTCGAACGTATTTTGAATGAAGCTGATCGGGTGCGTCTGAGTGAAAGCTTTGCGCCTTATCTAAAAGATAGCGCCAGACATTACACCTACCGCATTAAAGGGAAGGAAGCCGTACAAGAACATCTGCAGCAGATCGGACAGGTCATTCACGCATTGCTACAGGATTTGAAAAACACGTATGGGGAAGAGACTGCCTATCAAGTCGTGGAACACGTCTTCACTGAAAACTTTCACCTCATCGAAAACCGAGTGCGTGCCAAAGAAAACGCCGAGATCACATCCGCCTGTCTCCAATCGGTGGATGACTTGGAAGCGACTTACCGCACCAAGGGTGCTGGACATTACAAAGGCTACGTAGCGAACATCACCGAAACCTGCGATCCTGAAAATGAGATCCAACTGATCACCAAGGTTCAAGTGGCACCCAACAATATGGATGACGGACAACTGCTGGCAGAAGCCCTGCCCAATTTGAAAGAGCGCACCGAAGTGGATACGCTGGTGACTGACGGCGGTTACGGCAGTGAAGTCAGCGACGAGGCCCTGCAAAAGCAAGAGGTGACTCTCATTCAAACCGCCATTCGCGGCGCACAACCCAATCCAAGCCAATTCAGTCTCTCCGACTTTGACATTCAGCCCGACGAAAAGGGCAAACCCAACACGATCACCTGCCCGCAGGGACAAACGGTTCCCGTGCTTCCAGGTCGCACGACCGGCTGGCAGGCTCGCTTTGATCCTGAGATTTGTTCCCCATGTCCGTTCCAATTGGAGGGACGATGTCGCACCCAACCTCATAAGCGTGACCCACACTACCTCTTGACCTTTACCACTCATGAAGTGCGTGCGGCTAAACGACGCAAGAACTATCGGGCGCATCAAGATCACAGTCACAACTTATGCTCTGCTGTGGAAGCCACCATGCGCTCGGTGAAACATCCTTTTCCCGCTGGCAAACTGCCGGTGCGTGGACAGTTCCGAGTGACCTGCATGGCGATCGCATCCGCGGCCACCGCCAACGTGCGCAGGATCCAACGTTACCTGAATGCAAAAATGAAGCAAGCCGAAGCCGCAAAAAGCTTACAAAGCACAGCCGTGCCTGCCGCCGTACTTTCTTTTTTTTGTTTTTTCGGCGCGCAAGCTATGCCTCCGGTTGGCTTTCAGCCCGAATTTCGTTTGTTAAACTGGGGTCACTGAGACAAAAGATCATCACATATTATCTATATCATCGACGGCACCCTCCAACATTGATTGACCCAATCTCGAAGTTACTGAGGTTCTCCAATCATGGAAATGTGTAATTATTCCTCTCGACCAGAAACAGTGATAAAGATTTAAAAACTTGCATGTGTTTAATCCCACGGGGGCATCTCTCTATAGACAAATATTCACGATCCCATTTGTCTATGACCTTAAAAAACGTTCATTGTAGTGAACGTTTTTTGTAATTAACGGATGAAATGTTTATAGTAGCAAATGGAACATACGAATTCTGCGCTTTATAATTCGATAACTTTTCATGGCGTATACTGAGCCGAATCTAGATTTACAAGGCTATCCATGAATTCCAAAATTTATATTGACCTTTAGCGAAACAAGGCCTATCGATTGGAACTCGGTTAAAACGGCAGATAAAATTCGCTTCGTGAAATTTTTCAAAAAGATGTTGGAGAATTGTGTCTATCTCGCGCCATCGCAATTCGAGGCAGGATTCCTTTCTCTAAGGCACAGTGAAGATATTATTTCCGCAACAGTGGATGGGGCTGAAAGAGCAATGAGGTTGCTTTAGCAGAAACCGTTTCCTATAGGTTTCTTTCATTTCAGCAAAGAAATGTTTTACGCCAGAAGATACTATCCACACCTGTGCTGGCTTGATTGCTTATTGCCATCAGCCCAAGCAACCTCCCCTCCGGCTTGCCACTTTGCCTGCGCTCATCGCTTATCCAGAATTCACGTTCCATTAGTAATCGAATTGTAAGGAAGAAAATGTAGCAAATAGGATATATTTTGTAATCTATTGGATAAACTTGACAGATTCCTTTTACCTTTTTCCTTTTGTTTTTTTAAGGTAGCCGTCTCTCAAAGGCAGATGATTGCCGACCTTGATTTTTATTTGGAAAGTTTGCTGCCACCATAGCTATCTCAAACGAGCCATGATCGGATACAGGAATTACTCGACAAAAGGCTTAACGATTAAAGGGTATACATTAAGGCTATGCTTGGGGAATATAAAGCGGATTTCTAACTCCTTCATCATAAGACCGAACAAGATCGGCAGAAAGTGCAAAATGCCTAAAAAGAACAGGTTGATTGAAGAGCAAAAAACTCCCGCACCAAAAAGACAAGCGCCTGCCTCGCTTGAGACAGTTGTTGCCAATGCGGATCAGACCACGCTTCATGATGAGCAATCCCCAAACACCAAAATCGGCAATCGAAAAGGCGAAATGGATTCGCTACGCGCCGCAGATGAACAGCATCATTTATTGGAAGCAATTCTGCAAGCCACTTCGGATGGCATTCTGGCGGTCAATCGGGAAAACGAAGTGCTTTTTGCCAGCGAACGCTTCGCAGAGATGTGGAGGATTCCGCCGGAGATCATGGCTTCGCGGGATGACACTATTCTTCTTCAACATGTCCTCGATCAATTATCCGACCCGCAAAGTTTTCTCCAAAAAGTCCAGGAACTCTATCATTCCGCTGAAGAAAGTTTCGATACGCTGTATTTTAAAGATGGAAGAGTGTTCGATCGTTTATCGCGTCCCATGTTGGAAGGGACGGAAGTGCGAGGCCGGGTCTGGTCATTTCGCGACATCACCAGCCGCAAACAGATCGAAAATGAACTGTCAGCTTCTGAAGCAGAACTGCGCACTTTGTTCGCCTCCATGCAGGACATGGTGTTGGTCATTGACCGGGAGGGAATTTATCGCAAGATCGCCCCGACCAACCCGATCCTGTTGGTAAGGTTCCCCGAGGACCTGCTTGGCAAGAATCTGAAGGATGTCTTCCCTACGGCAGAGGCGGAGGCTTTTCGCAGGGTTATGAACCAGGTACTGGATAAAAAACAAAACGCGCAGATCGAATATAAGCTCTTCATCGGCGGTCGAATCGTGTGGTTTCAAGCAACCATCTCTCCATTGGATGCCGATAGCACGCTGTGGGTGGCGCATGATATCTCCCATCGCAAGCAGATGGAAGAAGCCTTACGGACCGCCGAAGCAAACTACCATTCCATCTTCGAAAATGCGACCGAGGGCATTTATCAGTCCTCGCCGCAGGGACGCTTCCTGAAGGTCAATCCCGTCATGGCGCGCATCTTCGGATACGATTCGCCAGAAGACATGCTCAATAGCATAACCAGCATCGAGAAACAATATTATGTTGATCCAACTGACCGCCACAAATTTCAACGCTTGATGATCGAACAGGGAGAAATGCACAACTTTATCAGTTGGAATTACCGAAAAAATGGCGAGCGTATCTGGATCCAGGAAAGCGCACATGCTGTAAAAGATGCGCAGGGGAACATTCTGTATTACGAAGGTTTTGCCATTGACATCACCAGCCGCAAGCAGGCGGAAGAAAGACTGGCTCAGAATCATACTCTCCTGCGCACGCTGATTGATAATATACCCGATCGTATTTATGTCAAGGACACGCAGGGACGCAAGATCATTTCCAACATTGCAGATTGGCAGGGATCGGGCGGGAAGACCATGGAAGATGTGTTGGGAAAATCGGACTTTGATACCTACCCTCCTGAACTGGCTGCCACATATTGGGCTGATGATCAATCGGTTCTTAATCTGGGGATGCAGATTACAGCCCGCGAAGAACCCGGATTGGACAGCCAGGGTAGTCCAATATGGGTAATGACCACCAAAGTACCATTGCGTGACGGCAATGGGAAAATCACAGGAATGGTGGGCATTGGTCGCGATATCACCGAGCGCAAGCAGGCGGAGGAAGCGTTGCACCAATCGGAAGATGATCTCGAAACTGCCCTTTTGGAACTCCAAAAGTCGCTGGAACGCGAAAAAATGCTGGCTTCCACGGATGGCTTGACCGGCTTGTGGAACCGCCGACATTTTTTCGAAATCGCTCCACGCGAATTCGAGGCTGCCGTCCGTTATGGATATTCACTTACCTTCCTCATGTTCGACTTGGATCACTTCAAACAGATTAACGATTCTCTTGGGCATCCCGCTGGCGACAAGTTGTTACTGAAGATAGCGCAGGTTGCCGCGGCGCAGGTGCGGGCTTCGGATATAGTAGCGCGTTACGGCGGAGATGAATTCGTTGTTATGTTACCCCACGCCAGCGTGCAGCAGGCGCTGCCCGTGGCGGAGCGCATCCGCAGGAGCACCGCAGGAATAGATTTGGATGCTCTCTCCGCGGGTAAAGAACCGTTTACTTTGACCTTGAGCATTGGTATTGCCGAGATTCGGCGCAAGGCAACGGAAGATAATGTGGAGCACGTTATCCAGCGTGCTGACGAAGCGTTGTATAGGGCGAAAGAAAGCGGGCGCAATCGCACTGTCATCTTTGGACCGGATGAATTATGACGAAGAAGCTATTGAAACTGCAGCCGCGCATAAAAAAGGCAGTTCCATCCCGACTCAATAAACAACCGGCTGTGGTGCGCGGCACCCTCGAACGAAAACAGATGAAAGAGGCATTGCGTGAAAGTGAGCAGCAATACCGCTCTTTGTTTGAAACAGCTCCCATTGGGATCGGCGTCGCGGACATGCAAGGCAAGCTTTTGACCTTTAACGACGCGATCCTTGTGCCCGGTGGTTATACCCGCGAAGATATCAAGAAACTGGGTAATGTCACGGGGCTTTATTACGATGTTAGCCAGCGCGACGAAGCATTGACTCTTTTTAAAAAGAAGGGCTTTTTACGGAATCATCCGGTTCGGTTCAAACGTAAAGACGGAACGCCTTACGATGCTTTACTTTCACTGGCCCCGATCGAATTTCAAGGGCAAACGTGCCTCCAAGCCTTGGTAGAGGATGTTACCGAGCGCAAGCATGCGGAAGACGCACTCCGTGCCAGCGAAGAACGTTATCGCGACCTGGTGGAAAACAGCCAGGATTTGATCTGCACACACGATCTCAAAGGAAAACTACTCTCGGTGAATGAGGCAGTTGTGCGGCTGAGCGGCTATTCGCGTGAAGCCTTGCTGCAGATGAACTTGATGGATGTGCTGACTGCAAGGGCGCGCCCTCTTTTCAAAGCCTATTTGAAAACGATACGTTCGAATGGCCGCGCCGAAGGGCTTATGGAAATACAGACTGCCAGCGGCGAAATCCGCACCTGGGAATATAACAATACCCTGCGGATCGAGGGCGTGTCCGCCCCTATTGTGCGCGGCATAGCGCACGATATCACCGAACGCAAACAGGCGGAAGACAAGCGGCGAGAGAGCGAAGAAGGCTTCCGGCGTGTGGTGGAACACATACCCGACGGCTTGATCGTGGATAATCTAGCTGGGAAAGTCGTCTTTGCCAACCAACAATTTCTGAGCCTGTTTGGCTTTGAGCAGGATGAGCTTGACCGCATCACGCTTGAATCTTATGTCGCTCCGGAATGGCAAGCCAAACTCCGTGATCGGCACGAACGCCGCGTGCGCGGGGAGTCGGTTCCAAGCCATTTTGAATATGAGGGCATTCGAAAGGATGGCCGGCGAATTTGGATTGAGGTGGATGTCGTGCCGGTCAAAGACCATTCCGGCAGAATCATTGGAACCCAATCCGCTCTGCGCGACATTACCGAGCGCAAGCAGGTGGAAACCGCTTTGCGTGATAGCCAATTGCAGTTTGAGGGCATATTCAACTCAACGATGGATGCCATCATCACGGTTGATGAAGAGCAGAAAATTCTCTTCTTCAACCCTGCTGCCGAGCAAATGTTTCGATGCAAGTCCAGCGATGTTGTCGGTGGGGCGCTTGACCACTTTATTCCTGAATATTTTCGCGATAGGCACAAAGAGTCCGTCCGTGCTTTTGGGCAATCCGGTTTAACCAAGCGTTCCATGAAGACTCCGACATTAACGTTCACATCTTTGCGTGCGGATGGCCAAGCATTTCCAAGCGAGGTTTCCATCTCACAAAATGAGATCGGCGGGAAAAAGCTATATACCGCCATCATCCGTGACGTTACCGAGCGCAGGCAGGCGGAGGAGGCGCTGCGGCAAAGTGAGGAACGTTTCCGCGCCATGATCGAAAACGCATCCGATATTATTACAGTTTTGGATGCCAATGGAACCGTCCGTTATGAAAGCCCGGCAGTCGAACGCATATTGGGCTACGGCCCCAATGAATTAATTGGACGAAATGTTTTTGAACTGATTCATCCGGATGATCTACCTGCTATCATGGAGATATTTGCCCGCACCATTTCCACCTTGGGGGTTAGTAGCTCGACTGAATTGCGCTTCCGCCACAAGGATGGTTCGTGGCGAAACCTGGAGTCTGTCGGCAAGGCTGCCCTGGATGAGACCGGTCAAATGGTCGGGATCATCAATTCGCGCGATATCACCGAACGCAAGCAGGATGAGGAAAAAATCCTGCAGTTCAACCGCCTATACGTCACCCTCAGCCAGATCAATCAAAGCATCGTGCGTGTGCGCGAACCGGAAACCCTATTCGAAGAAATATGCCGCGTGGCGGTCGAGCAAGGTCAGTTCCGCATGGCATGGATCGGCTTGATAGATGAGACCGATGGATTTGTCAATCCGATCAAGTTTGCTGGCGAGGAACAGGGCTATTTATCAAATGTTCGTATCAAATACACCGATGAAGAACTCGGACGCGGCCCGGTAAGTACTTCCATCCGTGAGGGGCACTGCATTATCTACGAGAATATCGCCTCCGAACCGCGCAAGGATCCGTGGCGCGAACCGGCTCTGCAGCGCGGGTATCGTTCATTGGCAGCCGTGCCGTTTCGCAGGCAGGGCCGTATCACCGGCGTGCTGGTCGTATATGCCGCCGAGCCTCAAGCGTTCGATCTGGATGCCGAGAATTTGCTGGAGGAAATTGGCAGCGACATTTCATTCGCATTGGATTCCATGGATGCCGAGGCCGGGCGCAGGCGGGCGGAAGAGGCCCTGCGCGAGAGTGAGGAACACTTCCGCACGTTATGGGAATCGACGGTGGAAGGAATCGTCATCCATGAGAACGGTATGATATTAGAGGTAAATCCGGCTATGCTCAATATGTTCGGATATTCTCGCGAGCAAGTCATTGGCAGTTCAATTTTGCAGTTTGCGGCGCCAGAAGCACAGGACCTGCTTCGCCAAAGGATCGGGGCCGAGACGGAAATACCCTATGAAACCACCGCAGTCGGTTTGGATGGCGCAAAATTTGACATTGAAATAAGTGGTAGGAATACGAATTATCATAGCAAGAAGGTGCGTATCGTTTCCGTGCACAATATCAGCGAGCGCAAACAGGCCGAGCTTGAACTTCAACATCATCGGGAAGATATTGAATTGATCAATGCGCTCAACCAACTTGTCAACCAGGGTCAAAGTTTCGAAAAATTAATCGATGCCCTGACTGACCTGACACACCAGATCTTTTCTGCCAAAGGCTGTACTGTTTTTCTGCTCAGCGCGGATGGAAAGACGCTCAGCATCCCGCATCTTACCTTCTCACCCTCGATCATGAATGGGATCGAGCAGTTGATCGGCCAGCCGATCCCGCCGCTTGAAATTTCCATTAAAGAGGGCGGTCATATTCAAAGGCGATTGAATGTACAAGAGGGCGTGATTACCAGCGACCCTGCATTGGTCCAGCAATGGATTCTGGAATTTGCCAGAAGCGCACATATTCCCCCGGCGTTGCGCGCACTTCTCCCAAAAATCGTGCCGCAGGTTTTTAAATTTTTAAATATCAGATCCACGCTTACCGTTCCATTAATCTCGGATAACAAAACCATTGGTTTGATTGAATTAGCCAGCGAGTACCTTTATACTGCCGATGATCTGACCCGCGTGCGCAACATCAGCGGACAGGTGACTGCCGCCCTGCTGCGCAAGCAGGATGAAGAGGCTTTGGCCGCCTCCGAAGCCAAACTGCGTTCCCTGTTCGCTTCCATGCAGGATGTCGTAATGGTGATCGACCGGGAAGGTGTCTATCGTGAAATCGCCCCAACCAATCCAAGCCTGCTTTACAAATCTCCGCAGGAACTGCTTGGAAGCAATCTGCGGGATGTCTTTCCTGTTGAACAAGCCAAGGCTTTCATCGATACGATGCGGCAGGTGCTGAAAACAAAACAAACCGCCCACATCGAATATTCGCTTGTTATTGCCGGACGAACGATTTGGTTCGGCACTTCCATCTCGCCGATGGGCACTGACAGCACGCTTTGGGTGGCGCGCGACATGACCGAGCGCAAGGAGGCGCGGGACGAGATCAGCCGCATGAAGGAATTTGACGAGACGCTAATCAACAACATGGCCGAAGGTATTGTCGTCCAGGATACCGACGGCTACTTTACCTTTGTAAATCCCGAGGCCCTGGCGATGACCGGTTATTTGCCTGATGAACTTCTTGGAGCGCATTGGACGAAATTCTTCCCTACCGATCAGCATGATTTGATCAAAAACGCCGATCGTCAGCGCTTGGCCGGTGAGTCATCCCGCTATGAGGTGGATTTCCTGCACAAAAGCGGGAGGCGCCTTAATTTGCTGGTAAGCGGCAGTCCGCTCATTGAAAGTGAGCAATATAAAGGCACCATGGCCGTATTCATGGATAATACACAGCGCAAGCAGGATCAGCGAAAGATACTCCGCCAGCTTGATTATCTGACCGCCCTGCGCGAGATTGATCAAGCCATTGCTGGAAACATCCAATTAGAGTCGGTGCTCAAGATCGTCCTCAAACATGTCATTGCTGAATTGCGGGTGGATACCGCGGTCGTTCTTCTATATGACCCCCTTGAAAAGGTTTTGAAATATCAACTTGGAATTGGGTTGCGAACCAATGCGCTGCAATTTACACGCCTGGGCTTGGGTGATGGTTATGCCGGGACGGCTGCTCTAAGCAGGAAAACAATACATATTCCAAATCTACGCATACGGACTACTGATTTCCTGCGCTCGCCCAATTTTTCTCAAGAAGGTTTCGTCTCTTATTTTGCTATTCCTTTGATCGCCAAAGACGAGGTCAAGGGCGTGCTGGAGATCTTCCATCGTTCAGCGTTCGATCCGGAAGAAGAAAAACTAGATTTCATGGAAACACTGGCAAAACAAATTGCCATCGCCATCAATAACGCAAGCCTATACGAGGATATTCAGCGTTCCAATATCGAACTGAGCCAGGCGTACGATTCCACCATCGAGGGCTGGTCACGGGCGCTCGACTTGCGCGACAAGGAAACGGAAGGCCACACTCAGCGCGTCACCAGCTTGACCGAGAAACTGGTGCGCAACATGGGCATTCCTGAAGCCGACATGATCCACATCCACCGCGGCGCGCTGCTGCACGACATCGGCAAGATGGGTATCCCGGACCGCATCCTGCTCAAACCGGATCAGTTGACAGATGAAGAATGGATTCTCATGCGTCAGCATCCGCTCTATGCTTATGAATTAATTTCACCCATCACCTACTTAAGACCGGCGCTGGATATTCCTTACTGCCACCACGAAAAATGGGATGGCACGGGTTATCCACGAGGCTTGAAAGGGGAACAGATTCCATTGGCAGCCAGAATATTTGCGATTGTCGATGTGTGGGATGCGCTGACCAGCGACCGTCCTTATCGTAAGGCTTGGCGCAAAGAAGATGCGGTGAAATATATCCGTGAGCAAAGCGGAAAGCATTTCGATCCCGTGGTGGTGGAGATCTTCCTGAAAGAGTTTGGAAGGGCTTAAACTAGGGCGAAGGCCCTTTTGCAACACAGGATAATCACCAATGATTGACGGAAACTTATCAGGAGACACTGATGGAAGAAACTGATTCAAAATCG
Organism: Anaerolineales bacterium; assembly: GCA_036567885.1. GTDB lineage: Bacteria > Chloroflexota > Anaerolineae > Anaerolineales > Villigracilaceae > Fen-1038. Next base: position 10,750 of record DATCTP010000005.1, read on the forward strand.
AAAGCATCTTCTTTTGAGCAAAGCGTTTTCTTGATCGTCAACAGGCAAATGATCCCCCTCGAAAAACCTATCATCCGACTAGGCCGTCAACTGGAGAATGATATTGTTTTTCATGAGGAGTTCGTCTCGCGCTTTCATGCCGAGATCCGCTTTGAGGATGGCAAATTTATTCTTGTGGATAAGGAATCCACTAGCGGTACGTTTGTAAATAGCCGGAAGATTGATCGCTGCGTGCTGAATTCCGGTGATCTCATATCGATCGGCACAATACAAATGATGTTTGTCAATAATGACGCGAAGCTGATTGATAAAGCACGCGGCACGACTCGAAGCCTGCATAGTATGGACGGGCAATAGATGGACTCACTGAATATGCCTACGATCTTAATAATCGATGACGAGCCCGCCTTGTTATTGGGCTTGGCTGCCAAAATAAGGCGGCATGGATATACGGTGGTGACGGCTACCGATGGCAGTGATGGATTTCAAAAAGCGAAAGAGTCTATACCTGATTTGATCATCTCGGACATCATGATGCCTCCGCCCAACGGGTTTGAGTTGAGAAGGCTGCTAAGCTTGGAACCTGAACTTGCATCCATTTCCTTTATCTTTCTCACGGCACGCTCCAGTGCTGAGGATCGCATCGGCGGTCTCAGAGATGGCGCGGATGACTATATTACCAAGCCATTTGAGACCGAGGAGTTGTTTGCGCGCATCGAAGCGGTTTTTCGTCGTGTCGAGACCGAGCGGGCGCGCGGCCGCGAAGAAATGCGAGCGGTTGCGCAGAATGATATGGAAAAACTAAAACAGGAAATCCTTCAAAACTTTCAGCACGAATTGTGCACGCCGCTCACCAACATATTACTGCCATTGGAATTGGCTACGGACCATCGCTTCGAAGATCCCGAGGAACAAAGCCGGTTCCTGCGAATTGCCCTGTCCAATGCGGATCGACTCGAATCTCTGGTGACGGATATGATTCTATTGAGCAACATCGACCAGGGAAATCTTAACTCGATCCGGCAGAACGTAGATCTGCAAACCCATCTCATCGTTCCAGTTCGAAGAAGATTGGATCGTTACCAGCAAAAGAACCTGAATTTGGTTTTGGATTGTCCCGAGCAGGGAACGATCCTTGCTCCTCGCCGCGAATTCACGCAGGCGGTCATTCATATAATAGATAACGCCTTTAAATTCAGCCCTGAAAATGGAAACGTGCGATTAAATATATCTCTTGGAAATCAAGGAGGCGCGACTCTTCTCGTGCAGGATGAGGGTCCGGGCATCCCAGTTAAGTTACGGGAAAAAGTATTTGAGCGCTTCTATCAGATCAGCCAGGGAGATAGCCGAGAAAAGGATGGCTTGGGTGTAGGCTTAACGATTGCTCGCGCAATCTTCCGCAACTTCGGTGGTTCTGTAGAGATTATAGATAGCTCAATGGGTTGCGCAGTACGCGCTTGGCTTCCAGATTGCAACCATGATGATATTGTCTATGGATGAAAAAACGATTCCTATTTCGCAACATGCACCAAGTCAGAAGCTGCTGGCTGAGGCGCAGAACATCAAACTTGGAAAGAACTTGAATTACCACGCCTTGTTTGATCAAACCTGGGAATGCGTTTTCATTATTGGACTTGACCTGACTTATATCTCTGCAAATCAACAGGCTTTGCAATTATTACAATATGAAGAAAAGGAGTTGGTGGGGATGCCGGTCGGTAATGTGATGTCCTTGGATGAGCAACTGACGCATGGCTCCCTGGGGGAAGGTCCCAATCTCTATGAGCGCATTCTGAAGCGCAAAGATGGAACGA
>DATCTP010000006.1:0-4140 GCA_036567885.1 Anaerolineales bacterium
ACTCTGACAAACTTCCGTTTGCCTGCCTGCAAGACTCCGGCGTGCGGAAACGGAACATCGCCGCGCTCCAGTGTTTCACCATCGAGACGCGCACCCTTCTGTTCGATCAGTCGTTTCGCTTCGCTCTTGCTAGACGCCAAGCCCGCGCCTAATAAAACGTCAATCACTGTTGCTCCAGTTAGCAATTTGAATTCAGGCATTTCTTCCGGCGCTTCATGTTCCTGAAAGACGCGCTTGAATTGCGCTTCGGCTTCTTGCGCGGCCGCTTTGCTATGGAAAATCTCAACAATCTCACGCGCCAACTCCATCTTGACGTCGCGCGGATGACGCGAATTATTTTTCAACGCTGATTCAACTTCGCGAATTTGAGCCGGTGTATAACGCGTGGCGAGTTTAAAGTAAATCGGCATCACATTATCAGGAATGCTCATCACCTTGCCATACATATCTTCAGGCGTGGCATGAATCGGAATGTGATTGCCCAACGATTTGGACATACGCACCACGCCATCGGTACCGGGCAGAATACTCACAAGGATACCAACCTGCGGACGTTCGCCATACAGTTCCTGTAATTTGCGCCCGGCTGTGATGATATTGAATAACTGGTCACTGCCGCCCACTTGCACATCGGTGTTCATCGCGACTGCATCATAGCCTTGCATCAAGGCATAGAACGTTTCATGCAAATACACCGGGTCGCCTTTTTCCCAACGCAATTTAAAATTCTCGCGCGAGATAAATTGCTGTATCGTAAAAGCTGAACCAAGTTTAATCATATCGGCTAGTTTCAAATCCAATAGCCATTCGTGGTTGAAACGTATCTTTGTTTTCTCGCGATCCAGAATCGTGAAAGCTTGTTCAGCATACGTGCGCGCATTGTATTCGGTCTCTTCCTTCGATAACACTGCGCGCAGCTTATCCTTATCCGAAGGATCGCCAACCATGCTCGTGCCAGTGCCAATGAGAAACGTTACCTCGTGTCCCAAATCCTGAAACTGACGCAGTTTCCGCATCGTAATCGTATGTCCCAGATGCAGATCCGATGTGCGCGGATCGTAACCGCAATAGACGCGCAAAGCCCGCCCCTCCTTTTGCGCTTCCACCAGGCGCGTCCGCAACTCGGCGGTCATGGCTTTTTTCAAATCTTCGTCGCCGTAATCCGTGCCCTGCATCAAAAGTTCAACCTGTTCAGCAATGTTCATCGAAGCCTCCTCAAGATAAAACAAAAACGCGCCCGCGAGGGCGCGCAATTATTCCCTCGCAATAGCTTATGCGCGGGAATAATAATATCCAAAGAAAAAAGCGAAATTCATCGCTGCCATTATACCAAACTTATTGACCGAGGTTGACTGCAAATTTCCACGGACCTTTAACAGTATAGAATTCGTCGCTGTAAACGATTTTCTCCGCGTCAGCCTGCGACATGGAAGCGGGCTTGCTGACGATTTGCATGGTCGTCGCCCCGTTGGCATTCGGCTTGCAATCCAACGCAATGCCAATCCCTCGTTGATTGAGCGCCTGTTGAATCTTCGGCATATATAATGAGCAATATTCGTCAGCCGTTGGATAAGCGCCAATCGATTCAATCACCAGCGATGCAGAGGATAAATCTGCATCGGGCGGAATGTAAAAGCTGATCTCGTCACAACGTTTGCCGGGTTGTCCATTCGACGCGTTCTGCGTGCTTAACAACGAGGCGCTGAAATCTGTAATGGATTGTCCGCTGTAATCAAAATGCGCGCTCCAGATCGTCCAATCGGATGTATCTGGCAGAGCAAAACAAATATCGGCATAGACTGTTTTTCCGTCGCGCCAGGCACGTTGAAGACTAACATCAAATCCACTGACGCTTTGATTGGAAGCCGCCTGAGATGCTTGAACGGTTGGATAGGATGTCTGATCTTTCGTTGGGACTGCAACTTCAGTAGCCATAACCGCCCGCGCTGGTTGTGGATTGGCTCCGCAAGCAGAAAAAAACATCGCAAGAAAAATCAAAATCGGAATAAACTTTTTCATTCAAAATCTCCTATAATCATGGGCCATTGCGAGCGTTTTTTGCGAAGCAATCTCCTAAACACATTCAAATGGCTGGCAGATGAGATTGCTTCGTTCCTCGCAATGACACGAGTCTCAGAACAAATCCGCAAGCGCATCTTCAATGCGTTCAAACTGGAACCGATAACCCAAGTCGAGCAAACGCTTTGGTTGGGCATATCTTCCTTCCGTAACAAGAACATTCATATCGCCGAGAACCGCATGAAGCAAAAACGATGGTGTTGGAAACCAATAGGGGCGATGCAACGACTTGGCAACGGCACGCATAAAATCCGCATTAGAAGTGGGAGTTGGCGCAATCAAGTTATAAGCGCCGCTTGCACTTGGATTCTCCATAAGGAAGCGAATGATACCAACTACATCTTCAATATGAATCCATTGCACCGCTTGCTTACCGTTCCCAATCGGTCCGCCAACAAACAGCCGCACAGGCAACGCCATCAAGGGAAGTATCCCGCCTCGTTTCGCAAGCACCACCGCCTGACGCAAAACAATTCGTCGCCCACCCAAATCTTCAACGGATTTCGTTGCTTCTTCCCATTGAACCGTGAGCCGCGCAAGAAAGTCATTCTCTGGCAGTGTGGTTTCATCGGCAACAGAGTCACCGCGCAAACCATAGTAATTGATGCCGGAGGCTTGGATGAACACGCGCGGGCGGTGAGTCGCTTTTTGGATAGCGGAAGCCAGCGCAAGTCCGGGAAGGACGCGTGAGTCGATGAAGCGTTGTTTATTAGATTTGTTCCACGGCCAATGAGCCAGACTGAATCCGGTCATATTGATTACCGCGTCCATCTCATTGACCCGTTCACTCCATCCGTTTGTGGTTTGTCCATCCCAGTGAATTTGATTGTCCGATGTTGGTTGTTGCCGCGTCAAAATAAAAACTTGATGATGATCCCGCGAAAAGGAATCCACTAACGCCCCGCCGATCAAGCCGGAGCCGCCTGCGATCAATATCTTCATAAAATCATCTCCAGTTTCATAACCTTTTCGTCTCCGTTTCCTGTTTGACACAAGAAGCAGTATAATCGTGCCAATTACGGGTATCCTATGCAAGAGCCTGTCTTGGTTCTCAACGCAAACTTTGAACCGATCAATGTTTGCACAACGCGGCGAGCCATCGGATTGATGCTGGGGGGCAAAGCGGCGATGGTGGCGAACGGCCGCGGGTATATCCGAACAGTCAAAGAGTTGATCCCACGACCTTCAGTCATCCGCCTCGAAGCGCAAATTCATCGCCCGCGCCCGCGCGTCAAATTGACGCGCCGCGAAGTTTTCCGCCGCGACAATTATACCTGCCAGTACTGCGGTCGGCGCGATGGAGGCCTGACGGTAGATCACGTGATCCCCAGACATTTGGGCGGTCCGCACATTTGGACCAACGTTGTAGCGGCTTGCCCTTCCTGCAATCACCACAAAGGCGGACGTCGGCTCGAAGAAGCGCACATGAATCTTTTCCATATTCCAAAGGAACCGCCCGCCAACGCGGATTATATCTTCGGGCGGCATTTGGCGGAAAACGAAGAATGGGCGCAATATATCAAAGGCTGGTAATTCAAATCAAAAACACAACGGCGCGGAAATCCGCGCCGTTATTATTTGAAACACAAAACCCAAATCTAACCAAAATCCAACACCATAAAATCTTTCGCCAGTGCAACTTCGCCTTGAAACCGTTGATGAGCTTCGGCGATCAAATCGCCGTCCGCATATTTTCCCGTTGGATAATGGATCAAATACAACTTTCCGACTTCGGCTTGATTGGCAACTTCCCCAGCTTGCGCGGCGGAGGAATGTCCACGCGTCGCGCCGGCGGATTCATGAATCAAAATATCCGCGCCCGCGGCAAGCCGGATAACTTGTGCGCACGGCTCGGTATCACAGGAATACGCCATGGTTTTTTGAGTGTGATTGAATTCAAAGCGCAATCCAATTGTCGGCAAAAGATGACGAACAGGCGAAGAAAAGATTCGGAAATCAGGCGAGTCAATGACAGTGGTCATCTCCTGCATCGGCAGACGATAGAACGCGACCGGGAAAAAGTCGGGCCATTCAGCCCAGCCAAATGCTCCCATTAAATTT
>DATCTP010000007.1:0-2564 GCA_036567885.1 Anaerolineales bacterium
GGGGAGATGGAGGGGGGTGGCTGGGAGATCGAAATCATATCCATGCGCCGCGCCTCGGCGGGAGTCATTGTTCATATCGGCGAGGTGATTTCCGGTCAGCCGAAAGTTGGCGATAAAGTCATCGCCGAAGTGGATACTGCGCGCAGACATGACATCATGCGCAATCACACTGCGACACATCTCATGCACGCTGCGTTGCATCAAGTGCTTGGTTCACACGCAGTGCAAGCCGGTTCGTTGGTCGCGCCAGATCGTTTGCGATTCGATTTCAATCATCCCGAAGCGATGACGCCGGAACAAATTGAGCGCGTCGAGAAAATTGTCAACGATGCGGTTGCGGCGGATATGGAAGTCACGCCGCGTCTCAAAGCTCGCGCAGATGCGATTGCCGAGGGCGCGATGGCGCTCTTCGGGGAGAAATACGGCGAGACCGTTCGCACGATCACGATCATGCCATCAGGCGTTGATATTGCGATGGAAGAAGCGATTACGCATCCGACCGCGACCGTGGAACACGAACCGAAATTTTCCTATGAACTTTGCGGCGGCACGCATCTCGAACGCACCTCGGATGTCGGCGCGTTCATCATTGTCAGTGAGGGATCAGCCGCGGCAGGCGTGCGCCGCATCGAGGCGGTCACCGGACGCGGTGCGTATGAATTGATCGCGCGGCGATTCAAAATGTTGAAGCAAACTTCATCGGCGTTGAAATCATCTGTTGATGAAGTTCCGCAAAAAGTGCAGATGCTCGAAGAAGAATTGAGCGAAGCGAAGAAAGAAATTGCAGTTTTGCAAACGCAACAGGCTTTAGCAACGTTTGCGTCTCAACTATCCAACGTTCAGATGGTCAAAGGAGTCAATGTGCTTGCGGTGGAAATTCCGAATGCCAATGCAGATACATTGCGTTCGCTTGCCGATAAGTTCCGCGAGAAACATCCTAACAATGCTGTCGCGGTTCTAGCAACAGGAATAACAGTTATCACCGTCCTGACCGAGGACCTTGTCAAACGCGGACTGAAAGCGGGTGACATCATCACTGCCATCGGCGGACGCGGCGGCGGACGTCCCAATCTGGCGCAAGGCAGTCTGCCGGATGCAAGCCAGGTCCAAAACGCGCTGGATAAAGTTGCCAAAGCAGTCGAAGCCAGATTGAAGTAAAGTAGAGGCGGACAATTTTGTCTGCCTCTACTTCATAACGGACGCTTTATGTTTTCCTTTTCGCGATTAGAAGAAGAAGACTTGTTCCAAAAATATAAGCGCGAGACGTATCTCGTAGCATTTCCATTTGGGATTTTCATCGTTCTAATGTTTGCATTTCTCGAGGCGGAAACAAGGGGAATCCGATTTTTTCTAGCCCTGTTCCTGGCGGCTGTGCTGCTGGTCTTAACAATAATTGTTTGGCGCGTTCCGCGTCTTTTGAATTTTATCGAAGTCATCTTTTATTTCGTGGTGGTCACGAATTTTTTTGCTCTTACACAGTTTGCGCTAAACGACCTTGAAAACAATCATGCCTTGAACCTCGCCGACCTGGCTGACCAGATCTATAGCCTGGCACTTTGGTTGGTTGTTTTCAATCTAGCCGCTTTCCTCACTCTAAAAAGAAATCCAGCCAGATCATTGATCATTTACACTGTCTTGGCATCGCTAGTCTTGGCCGCACATACCCTTTGGTATTTGATTTCAGCCGGAGAGTTTAGTTTTGCCTTTGCATTTTGCTGGATTAATTTCTTTTCTGGCTTTGCTGTAGCGATTTTGCTTATCCAGCGTATGGGTGTCTTACAGCAACGCCACGCATCCATGGATGCGCTGACTGGCACTCTGAATCGTCATGCCATATATCATACTTTGTCTCAAGAGATTGAAAGGGCACACCGCTACCAAAAACCTTTTTCGATCATCCTATTCGATCTTGACCTGTTCAAAACCGTTAACGATACATACGGACATATCGCAGGTGATCAGGTCTTGATCGAACTCACGAAACTTGTCAGCCAATCAATCCGTCGGACCGATAGCCTTGGACGGTGGGGCGGGGAGGAGTTCCTGTTGATTTTGCCTGAAACCGGCCTGGATGCGGCTTATTGTTTAGCTGAGCGAGTGAGAATTATCTTCGAAAATAATAGCTTTGTAAATGCGGAGCATGTTACGGCTAGCTTTGGCGTGACCACATTTCACAAGGATCAAAGCCTTGAGGATATGTTGCGCCAGGTTGACAGGGCGCTCTATCAAGCAAAGAATAATGGGCGCAACCAGGTAAGCGCGGTAAATTGACCTATTTCTTTAAAATCACCGCGCCGAAGTCATTTAATTTTAAAATACCAGCCTTGAGATTATCATCCTTTGATAATCCGAATAGACGCATCCAATCTCCGTCGCCAAACTGGAATCCTTTCGTTTCATTATCGAAATTCAAAAATACAGCAATTGTATTTTGGGCGGTTTGTCTTTGATAACCTAACACTCCATCCGGCAAATTATCAATCCATTCCAAACTTCCTTCTTGAAGCGTCAGCTCTGCCGTGCGGATTTTTAAGATCGTGCGAATTGTGTTCAGCAAAGAATCT
>DATCTP010000008.1:0-4073 GCA_036567885.1 Anaerolineales bacterium
ATACCATGATCGCCGAGTTTGTGGTTGATCCTTCCTCGCATAACCTTGGACTTAAGAATCTGGCTTTTGCGCGTTTGGGCGATGAAATGACTCACATCGAAGAGTTGATTGGCAAAGGCAAAAAGCAAATTAGCATGGCGGAAGTGGCGATTGAATCCGTCGCTCCATACGCCGCCGCAGATGCAGAAACGACACTGCGGTTGATGCCGATCATGCAAGCCGAAGTCAAGCGCGTCAACGCCGAAAAGTTAATGGCAGAAATCGAAATGCCGCTTATTACGGTGCTGGCTGAAATGGAAATGACCGGCGTTCTTCTGGACCTTCCTTTCTTCAAAAAGTTATCCGAAGAATTGACTCAGCGAATGGCGGAAATCGAGAAACAAGTTTATGAAGCTGTCGGCAAGCCATTCAACATCAACTCAACGCAGCAACTATCAGATGTGCTGTTCAACCGTCTGCGGCTCGAACCGCCGGACCGCGGTCGCAAAACTGCCAGCGGTCATTATTCCACTTCGGGTGACGTGTTGGACGCGTTGAGCGGCAAACATCCCGTTGTGGATATGGTGATCGAACATCGCGAATTATCCAAACTCAAATCCACGTATGTGGATGCTTTGCCCGCCGCCGTTGATTCGAAGACCGGACGCGTCCATACTTCCTACAGCCAAACCGGCGCGGTCACCGGGCGTTTATCTTCATCCAATCCGAATCTGCAAAACATTCCGATTCGTACCGAAGAAGGCCGCCGCGTCCGTAATGGATTTATCGCTGCAAAAGGAAATGTTTTGTTGTCGGTGGATTATTCACAGATCGAACTCCGCATCGTGGCGCACATGGCGCAGGATCAAGCCATGCTGGACGCTTTTCGCGCCGGACAAGATATCCATGCCACCACCGCCGCCGCGATCTATAACATTCCGCTCGAACAAGTGACCAAGGAAATGCGCCGTCATGCCAAAGCGATCAATTTTGGATTGATCTACGGCATGTCCGCTTTTGGGCTGACGCGTTCCACCGAGTTGACGTTGGCGGAAGCGGATGAATTTGTCAAAGCCTATTTCACGCAATTCCCCGGCATCAAAAAATATCTCGATGGCATCCGCAAGCAAGCCGCCCAGGATGGTTATGTGGAAACGTTGCTGGGTCGCCGACGTTATTTCCCGGCTTTGCAAGGCAAACAAAATGCGCAAATGAAAAACCGCGAAGAACGCGAAGCCATCAACGCGCCGATCCAAGGCACGGCGGCAGACATTATGAAAATCGCCATGCTTCATATTCCATCCGCTTTGAAAAGGGCCGGGTTGCGCGCCCAAATGTTGTTGCAAGTTCACGACGAATTGGTGCTGGAAGTTCCAAAAGAGGAACTGGAGAAAACTTGCAGGCTCGTGCAGGAGTTAATGGGATCAGCCTATAAACTGGATATTCCTCTTTTAACGGAAGCCCGCTCCGGTCCGAATTGGGGCGAGATGAAAGTTCTTTCCTAGATTTACGAATCAGTTATCGTTTTGTAATGCCGCTGCGAAGTCAAAGGTTTCGCAATCCGTTATAATCATCCCATGCCCGGACGAGAAGATGTTTTCCAGAAAGCAATGAATGTAGGCCATTCCGCGGCTTGGGACCAGGATTGGAGAAAAGCCGCCGCGGCATATCGCAAGGCTTTGCAGGAAATTCCCGATCAACCCAAAGCGTTGAATAGTTTGGGGCTGGCGTTGTATCAATTGGGTGAGTTGGAAGAAGCGCTTCACACCTATCAACACGTTGCCCAGCTTTCGCCAGATGATCCCGCGCCGTTCGAGAAAGCCGCGCAAATCTCGGAACGCCTCGGCGATTTGAATGGTGCGGTGGATTCATCCACTTTAGCCGCCGAAAAATTTTTCAATCAGCGCGAAGTGGATAAAGCGATTGAGAATTGGACGCGCATTACCACATTGCATCCTGATGATATCGCCGCACATTCGCGGCTTGCGATGGTACACGAACGGCTGAGCCATGCGCAGCAAGCGGTCACCGAATACCTTGCGCTTGCCAGCATTCTGCAACGCGCGGGCAAGCCGGATAAAGCGCAAGAGTTGATCACGAAAGCTTTGCAACTTATCCCGCAAAGCCCGGAAGCCAAACAGGCGCTGGTGCTTTTGAAATCGGGACAGCTTTTGCCCAAACCGATTAGACCCAAGGGCGGCACGGGACCCATTGCGATGGCGAAAGTCAAACAGTTGGAAACGACTCAACCGACTCAACCCATCGCTTCCAGTTTGGACCCGGTTGCGGAGGCGCGTCAAAAAGCGTTGACCAAGCTGGCAGAGGTTCTCTTCGATTACTCCGATGAAAGTCCAGCCGCGCAGGAACGACGCGGTCTTTCTGCCATTATGAAAGGCACGGGTCAGCTTTCGCTTCAACAGACGGAACAAACCAAAGTGGTTATGCATTTGGGTCAAGCCATTGATGCGCAGACGAAGAAACAGGATAATCTTGCCGCGGAAGAATTCGAGCACGCGCTGGAAGCTGGCTTTACCCATCCCGCCTTATATTTCAATCTTGGATATTTGCGGGCGAAGAGCGACCGCTTGGAGAGCGCGGTCCGCAATTTGAGTCATTCGGTCAAGCATAATGATTATTCTCTCGGTTCGCGGCTTTTGCTGGGAGAAATCCTCTTCAAAAAGGGACAGATCAAATCTGCCGCCTTGGAATATCTCGAAGCTTTGAAGCACGCGGATTCGATGACTGTTCCTGCGGAACAAGCCGATGCCATCAATCAATTGTATGAACCGTTGATCGAATCCCAGCAGAATCAAGACGATGACATGGTAAACCGCCGTTTGTGCGAAAACGTCAACAAGATGTTGATGCGCGCCGATTGGCGCGATCAGATTCACAAAACGCGCGAGCAATTGCAAAGAACGCAGGAGGGCGATACGCCGATCCCGTTGGCGGAAGTGGTATTGCAGGCGCAATCCAGCACCGTGATCGAGTCGATGAACCGCATTCACCAGCTGGCGCGCAAAGGCAGTCTGCGTTCCGCGATGGATGAAGCGTACGATGCGGTTCAACATGCGCCCACGTACTTGCCGCTTCATGCGTTAATGGGCGATCTATTGATCCAGGATGACCGCCCGCAGGATGCGATTGCCAAGTTCTCGGTGGTGGCGCATGCCTACAGCGTGCGCGGGGAGGTGGCGCAAGCTACCAAATTGTTGCGCCGCGTCATTCAGATCTCGCCGATGGATTTGTCGGCGCGTACGCGGCTGATTGATCAGTTGGTGGCGCGCGGTCAGGTGGATGAAGCGATCAATGAATATCTCGAATTGGCGGAAATTTATTATCGGCTTGCGGAATTGGATATGGCGCGCAAAACGTATACCACTGCGCTGCGCCTCGTCCAGCAAGCCAATGCGGATCGCCAATGGAACGTCCACATCCTCCAGCGCATGGCGGATATTGACATGCAGAGACTCGATTGGAAACAGGCAGTGCGCGTCTTCGAGCAGATCCGCACCCTGCGCCCGGACGACGCCGGATCGCGCAAGCAATTGATCGAACTTTACATGCGCATGGGACAACAATCGCAAGCCATGGCGGAACTGGAAAGCTTCATCACCTATTTGGATTCCAATGCCAAAGGAAATGATGCGTTGTCATTCCTTGAAGACTTGATCAAGGAGCACGAAGATCAACCCATCTTCCGCCGAATGCTCGCCGAACAACTTCATCAACTGGGACGCATGGACGAGGCGGTCGCTCAATTGGATGCGCTTGGGGAATCCCTGCTGACGGCTGGGAAGAAGAACGAAGCGGTGGAAGTCATCAACCAAATCCTTTTGATGAATCCGCCCAACGCTGAAGATTACCGCCAGCTTCTGGCGCAAATCGGAATATAGATCGCGTACAAAATAAATAACGCGCCGTAAGGCGCGTTGCTTCTTTAAATCGGTTATACTTTCGGCGCTTCTATGACCACACACATTCGCAATTTTTGTATCATCGCGCACGTGGACCACGGCAAGTCTACGCTGGCCGATCGGTTGTTGCATTTAACCGGTACGGTTCCTGACCGCGATACCACCGAACAGATCCTC
>DATCTP010000009.1:0-3995 GCA_036567885.1 Anaerolineales bacterium
CGCAACGGTCTGCGGACGGTGATCCTGCCCAAGCGTAACAAGTTTGATCTCGAGGATGTGCCGGACGAAATCAAGAAGTCCATGGAATTTGTGTTTGTTGAAACCGTGGACGATGTGCTAAATAATGCTTTGGAACCAGCCACGGATTTGGCTGCTGGGGAAAAAGGTTCCATTAAAAAAGAAAAAAAGAAACCACCGAAAAAGGGAAAGGTGAATGGCAGAGTTAAAAGTCATGCTGGCAGAGGATGACCTCACGATGGTCAATCTGCTGAAAACCTTATTAAAAATGGAAGGCTTCGAAGTCATTGCGCTCGATGCGGATGATAATGTCGTTAAGGCGGTAGGCGATATTTGTCCTGATGTGCTGTTGATGGATGTGCATCTTGCAAAGCAAAACGGCTTGGACATATTGGATTCGATTCGCAAGTCGGAAGATGTGTGCGATGCACGCGTCGTTATGATCTCTGGGCTTAACGTCAAAGATGATTGTATGAAGCGCGGGGCGAATGGGTTTCTTCTCAAGCCGTTCATGCCCGATGATTTGATCAAGATGTTGAAGGGAGTTTAGAACGCGGTGATATCCGAGCGTGTTGCCCTCCGTGAATTTCGTTTTCCGGATGATTATGAGGCAGTGCTGCGGTTTTGGAAAACCATCGAAAAGGGCATGCACATCGGTCCTTCAGATTCGCTTGGTGAAGTTCAAAAAAAGATTCAACGCGATCCGGATTTGTTTCTCATTGCAGAGTCAGGCGATGAAATTGTCGGAACGGTGATTGGCGGTTTTGATGGACGACGCGGGTTGATCTATCATTTGGCGGTCGCCGCTTCGTTTCGCGGACAGGGAATCGGATCCCGTTTAATGGGCGAGGTCGAGACCCGCTTGCGCGCGAAGGGATGCATTAAATCTTATTTGGTGGTTCTGCGCGATAACATCGAAGCGATGAAATTTTACGAACGCATCGGCTGGGAGGCGATGGATCGCGATGTGCTCTACGGAAAAGAATTCGAATGAGTCTTCGTTTTGCCGTTCTCACGGTTTCGGACCGTTCCGCGCGTGGTGAACGTCCGGATGCTTCCGGTCCCGCGTTGATCGAGATGATTAAGCATCAAGGATGGGAAGTGATCCGTCAAAGTGTTTTGCCTGACGACTTAAATATCCTGCGCGAACTGCTGGAGAGTTGGTCGGATCGCGGGGATGTGGATATTATTTTGACCACCGGTGGAACAGGATTTGCTCCGCGCGATGTCACGCCAGAAGCAACGCGAGCGGTGATTGAGCGCGATGCACCAGGACTGGCGGAAGCAATGCGGACGGCAAGCGCTGCCAAGTCTCCGCATGCGATGCTCTCACGCGCGGTGACCGGCATTCGCGGCAAAGTGTTGATCATCAACTTGCCGGGCAGTCCCAAAGCGGCGGTCGAAAATTTTCAAGTGGTGATTCCCGCATTAGAGCACGCAGTAAAGTTATTACACGAGGATCCCGAAGCAGAAAAAGGGCATTAGAAAGTTGTAGTATAATCCCGCCGCTTGAAACCAACTGCTTCATCGAATTATTTCATTCATGGTGGAGCCATAAAATAATCACTGTTAAGGAAAGATGTATGATTGATGTCAATGATCTTCGCAAAGGGGTAACTTTTGAACTGGACGAAGCACTCTTCAAGGTGCTGGAATACAGCCACAATAAATCCGGGCGCGGCAACGCCTCTATTCGCATCAAAGCGCGCAACATGCTGACCGGCTCCAATATCGAAAAGACGTTCCAATCTGGCGACCGCGTGCAGGATGTGCGTCTCGATTTTCATACCGTTTCCTATTTATATGGCGATGGTGAGTTCTATCATTTCATGGATAGCGAAACATTTGAACAGCCTGCGATCCGCGGCGATGTTCTTGGTGATGACGCGTTGTATCTGAAAGAAGGTATGGAAGTTAAACTGACTTTCTACAAAGGTGAGCCTTTGGACATTGAATTGCCGACCTCTGTGGATTTGAAAGTTCTTGAAGCCGAAGTCGCGGTGCGCGGCGATACAGCCACCGGCGTGACGAAAAAGGTCAAGACGGAAACGGGACTCGAAGTCCAATGCCCGAACTTTGTCAAAACCGGTGACGTGATCCGTGTGGACACGCGAACCGGCGAATACGTAACGCGTGTTTAACATTCGGCTTAAACAAAATACCGAGGACGGATAACTCCAAGCGACAACGCCCACGGTTATCCGTCTTTCCTTTGTCCTATGAAAACTCCAGCCGGTAACGATTGCAAATATTTTTACGGAGATTACTTCCGAGGGCGTAGCCTTGAAGAATGTAGTCTCCTAAAAGCCTCGAATCAAACCTGGTCCGCGGATTTATGCCGCACCTGTCCCGTGCCCGGAATTTCACAAGCGAATGCTTGTGAGTTTTTGCAATTGCACGGAACCGTAAGCCGTCCATTGTCCGCCGGGTTTCAGCGGCGCGTTCAAGTTACGGCATATTGCGAGAAAACTCATAAGAATGTGGCGGAGCCGCATATTGGCTGCGGGGAATGTCATCCGCTTCCGCCGATGTTCGAAATCAAATCAAAATAAGTTCTCAATTTTTGCATCGAAGACAAAACCAAATATGACACTCACGCTTCTCCTCGACCTTGACGACACCCTGCTTGAAACCAACATGGGCGCATTCGTTCCCGCGTATTTTCAAGCCTTATCGAAGCACCTTGCGGAATATGTTCAACCGGAAAAAATGTTACCCGCCCTGATGAAGGGCACAGAATTAATGCTTGCCAGCGAAGACCCATCGCATACGTTGCAGGAAGTGTTCGAAAGTTATTTCTATCCAAAGTTGGGCGTTCCCAAGGAACAACTCAACCATCTGATCGAACAATTCTATGATGAAATATTTCCGTCCATTGGGAGCGTGACCAAGAAACGCGACGGCGCGGTGGATTTGGTGGATTGGGCTTTTGCCAAAGGTTATCGCGTGGCGGTTGCGACCGATCCGCTTTTTCCGCGTAAGGCGGTATATCATCGAATTCGCTGGGCGGGCCTTGATCCCGAACGATTTGAATTGGTGTCTTCCTTTGAAACATTCCATTTTACAAAATCGCATGCCGCGTATTATGCCGAAGTGCTGGGTCGACTCGGTTGGCCCAATGAGCCGGTACTGATGGTGGGAAATGACGTCGAGCGCGATCTTAAACCCGCACAAAGTTTGGGATTAAAAACATATCATGTAAATGACGAACCCGCCTCAGGGTCCGCGCTCGAAGCGGGCGGCCGCGGCAAATTATCCGATCTGCGTTCCTGGCTTGAATCCACCGACCTCGCATCGCTTGAACCGTCCATCCAAACTCCATCCGCGATTCTTACGGTGATGTCATCCACTCCTGCTGTTTTGCAAAGTTTGATTGCATCTGTTTCTGATTCGCGCTGGTTCCGCAAGCCAACCGCTGATGAATGGGCTTTAGTGGAAGTCATTTGCCATTTGCGCGATACCGAACGCGAGATTCATCAGATGCAGGTAAATACATTGCTTGAGGAGAGTGAGCCGTTCATTCCGCGGCCGGATAGCACAGTATGGGCGAAAGAACGTAATTATTTGGAGGAAGATGGCCAGATGGCATTGCGCGATTTTGCATCCGCGCGTATGGAAACGTTGGCGAGGTTGAAAGGGTTGGATGATGCGGTTTGGAAACAAAAAGCCCGCCATGCAATTTTTGGCCCCACGCATTTTCAGGAAGTGATCGGCTTTATGGCGGACCATGACCGTATGCACATCCAGCAGACATGGAACATATTAAAGACTTTTTAGAGCCGCATCGCTTTATCCTTTCGGGTGTTATTATTGCATGAGTCAATAGGACAAGATTCACTTGTCCTATTTTTTTAGGAGAGAGTTATGACGAGACGAGTTGTTGTGACAGGCTTGGGGTGTGTCACTCCAGTGGGAAATAATGTTCCAGATACATGGTCTGCGCTGGTAGCGGGAAAATCCGGCGCAGGTCCCATCAC
>DATCTP010000010.1:0-3237 GCA_036567885.1 Anaerolineales bacterium
TATCCTGAACAGCGAGCAGGATTTCCGCCGAGCTGAAATCGCCGCGCAAAATGATCGTGCCGCCCTGACGATTATATTTGATCGCGTTGCTCAACAGGTTCAGCACCACTTGCTTGATCTTGTCGCGGTCCGCTTCCAGCAAGGGCATTCCATCCGGCGCTTCAATTCGGATTTGGATGGTTTCTTCCTCCGCTTTTGAATTCATCACATCCTTGCATTCGTACAGCAGATCCACCAGATTGAAATGGGTTTTATGGAACTGCACGCGGCCCGATTCGAGCCGAGCCAAATCGAGGAACGATGACGCCAACGAATTGAGGCGCAGGGTTTCACTATGAATGTTGCGCGTGATTTGTTCCTGCTGTTCGCGCGACATTTCCGGTCGAAGCAAAAGATACGTTGCCGTGCTCAGCGATGCAAGCGGCGTCCGCAATTCGTGAACGAATTCGGAGATCAAGTCGGATTGTTGGAACAAGCGCGCATTTTCAATTGCCACCGCGGCTTGAGCACCCAACACCGAAAGCATGCTTTCGTCCCCATCGCTGAATTTTCCCTTTTCCTTGTTCAACGCTTCGAGCACGCCCACAACTTTATTTTTAGTAATCAGCGGCACGCCGAGCAAAGACTTGGTGGATTGTCCGGTGACTCGATCCACGTTTGCAAAGAGGCGCGGATCTTCCTGAGCGTTGGTGATTCGAATAGGTTTGCGGTTCGCAACGATCCAACCGGCAATGCTTCCCTCCAATGGGATGACCAAACCGCGCATCGTCGGTTCATCCAGGTTGGTAGCAACCTGAAAATAAAGTTGTTGCGTCACATCATCGAATAACAAGATCGAGGCGGCTTCCGAGCCGCTCACTTCCGCCGCGGCCTGGACGATTCGTTCAAGGAGCACATCCAAGTCGAGGGTGGAAGCGAGATCACGCGCAATTTCAATCAGACGACGATAGCCGTCAAGCCGTTCGGTTTTTATTTCAGCCATGGAGAACCTGTTCTGCGATTGCCGGAATTATATCCGAAACATTTTCCTGAATCGCGGCATCGGCGCGGACATTCAAATAAGTGGGCGAGTTATTGATGATCACCAGATGCGCGCCGCGGTCTAGCGCTTGCATGGGCAGCCCCGCGACTGGCATCACTTCGAGCGATGAACCGGCAACCAACATTAAATCGCAAGTGCGGCTGACGCGTTGCGCTTCAAACCAGGCTGGCTGTGGCAGTTGTTCGCCGAAAAGAATCACATCCGGTTTAAGGAGCGCACCGCAATGAGGGCAGCGAGGCAATGTTCCCTGCTCCACAAAAGGTTCCAAATACGGAGTTGAATCAACCTGTTGAAAACATTGCGTGCATGAGAGAGTCTTCATCGTGCCGTGTAATTCAACCACATGCGTCGCTCCCGCTTTTTGATGGAGCGTATCAATGTTTTGTGTAAGGATGGAGTGAATGTATCCTGCTTTTTCCAATTGAGCCAATGCACGATGGGCGGCATTAGGAACCGCTTCGAAGATTTGACGCGCCAAAGGTCGGAACCACGCATAGAATTTTTCGGGATGGGTGCGGAACGTTTGCATGGATGCGACTTCCAAGGGTTCATCCCGGGACCACAAGCCGCTTCCTTCGGAACGAAAATCGGGGATACCAGATGGAGTGGAAATTCCTGCGCCAGTTAGAACGACCGCCTGTTTTGCTTTGCGGAACAACTCGGCAGAAAATTCGATTCCCGCCTGCACCGAGTCTGGGAACGATCTCATTTCGCTTTCTCGTGTTCCAGGAGCAAATCAGCGATTTTCAAAAATTGTTGAGAGGTAACATTGGTTGGCTGGGAGGTTACCGCAGGAGCGTGGACGCGCGCCGCGCCGATGAACATTTCGGGCGCCGGTGTGAGCGTGGTCGCAATCGAATGCCCCAGTTTTTTCTGAACATCCGTCCACGCCATTTGGGCTTCCGAGCGGACGCGATTATTTAGCACAACCAGAATGCCAAGCCGGTCAATGCCGAGGTTGGCAATTTCATCAATCAAAAGCTTTGTCTGAGCAATGGTATTGGGCGCGCCTTCTATCACCACAATGCGATCATGGCACAACGGAAGGATTTTCTGAACGAAAGGCGGCAAACCTGTGCCCAAATCCAAAACGATAAAGCGAGCCAAATTGGAAAGGCGGGAAACGAGAATCTCGTAATTGCTGACCTGACTCGTGAGATTCATATCCCGTGGATTTTCAGAGGCAGGTAATAGTTTTAATCCTGATGAATGAGGCACCAATGCAGACAGGATTTTTTCTTTGGTGATCTCCACTCCACTACCAGAGAGAATTTCGTTTAATCCTTTTTGGCTTGGAACGCCAAGTTCCATACCGATGGTGCCTTGTCCCGGAGTGAGTTCAGCCAAGATAACATCAGATTGGGTTCGATTGAAAAGAGCGGCCGCGACGTTTGTTGCCACGGAGGAAACCCCCAAGCCTCCGCGTGCGGAAAGAATTCCGATCACGCGTCCCTGCTGTTCGTGTGAAGCAGTCGCGATTTCTTCATCTCGCTTGGTCCCGACGCGTCCAAGTAATGCTTTTACATGAGCTTGGAGTTCGGTAGGATGAGTCGGCTTGGTAAGATAATCATCAGCACCAACTTCAAAGCCAGTAACCTTATCATCCAATTGAGTTTTGGCAGTGAACATCAAAATTGGGGTGGATTGGGTGGTTGGATTTTTTCTTAATCGCCGAGTGACCTCATAGCCATCCATATCCGGCATCATCACATCCAGCAAAATAATATCGGGTCTTTCTTCGAACGCTTTGGCAAGACCTTGTTCCCCATTTGTAGCAGCGCTAATTTGATATCCCTGACGCTGTAACATCAACCCCACCAGCCGTAGAGTATCCACATCGTCGTCAATAATTAGAATTTTTTCGGTCATGAAGGAATTCCTCGATTAAGTCTAGCATAAAGCGGACTTTAGGGCAAGTTGTCTACCTGCCTATTTTGCATTTAATATTTTATTGAAATGGCTGTGCTATAATTTTATTGCACGGGCATTCCTTCCGTCCATGGGGATGACAGGCTTCGACGGGAGAGGCTGGTCCCGGAATGCGAGCCGAGAGGCGCCGAACTCGTAAAATCAGTGCAAACAATCAAGTGCCAATAACACTTCCTATGCTGCTATGCCCCTTGCTGCATAAGCGAGCTGCTGATCAGCCGGTCTCCTAGACGAGGCCGCGTCCACCCTTACCGTTCTCCATCCGG
>DATCTP010000011.1:0-6981 GCA_036567885.1 Anaerolineales bacterium
AAGCCTTTGAAAGATAAGCATGCTGCGCATCTATCAACGCATGGGTCAAGTCAACTGGGCGGAACAATGGCAATACCGCGCCAATCTCTTCATGTACATTCTTTATGGGCTCATCACACCGATTGTTTATATCGCGGTCTGGACTTCCATCGCAAACGCGCAAGGCAGTGTCAGCGGACTCACCGCTAACGACTTCATTGTTTATTACATGATCATGCTGCTCGTGGATCAAGTCACCGGCGAAACCGTGGTCTATAATTTTGCATACAAGATTCAGGACGGCTCGCTCTCCAGCGAAATCATTCTTCCGGTTCATCCGCTTTTGACTCGCACCTTGACGAATAACCTCGCCTTCAAAGTGATGACAACCTTCGTGTTAATTCCGGTTTGGATATTGCTCTCGCTTCTTTTCCAGCCGACATTTGCCTCCGTTACCCTGACCAATGTGTTGCTGGCAATTCCTTCACTGATCTTCGGTTTCGCGATTAATTTCCTGCTGAGTTCGGCTATCGTTTGCATCGCGTTCTGGACGACGCGCGTTTGGGCATTGTATCGTTTATATGGAATTCCAGTGGCATTGTTCTCCGGTCAATTTGTTCCATTGCAACTCATGCCAAAAATTATTCAAACGATGGCAATTTATTTGCCATTCCAATTGTTCAAATATTTCCCGACTCAATTGATTTTGGGAAACCTGTCCACACATGACATACTGTTTGATTACAGCATGGACATCGTCTGGTTGATTATCGTTTATGTGTTGTTCCGCGTCGCATGGCGCGGCGGTCTAAAACAATACACAGCGGTCGGGGCATAGCATGGAAACGCTGCGTTTGATCCGAACATTCATCAAGGTCAACGTGCAAATGTCATTGGCGTATCGCTCCGAAGCGGTCATCGAATTTCTGCTCGACCTGATGTGGCTGGGCTGGGAATTGCTCAGTCTGCAAATTATTTTTGGAAACACACAATCTCTGGGCGGATGGGGCAAAGGCGATTTGATCGCATTGATGGGCGTGCTTCTAATGGTCAACACATTCATGTCGGCACTGATCTGGCCCAACACGGAATTCTTCAACGCCGCCATGCACGATGGCTCGCTGGATTACATGCTGCTGCAACCGGTCAACAGTTTGTTTCTGGTCACGTTTTCACGCATTTCCATCTGGCGCATTGCAGATTTGATCGTTGCGATTATCTTGATCGTGACCGGCATCCGAATGGCTGGAGATGTGGTCACGCTGTTCAACATGTTAACTTTTCTTTTGTTAATGATCTCGGGATCAGTGGTTCTTTACAGCCTATGGCTCGTTTTAATTGCCTTCACATTTTGGTTCACCAAGTTCGATAACAACGTAACCATCCTGCAGGCGCTGACAGACACGGGACGTTATCCAATCACCGTCTATCCACTGTGGCTGAGGATCATCGTCACATACATTGTCCCGATTGGTTTGGCGACAACGATTCCAGTCCAAGCCCTGCGGGGCGAATTGAATCTACAACAAGTGGTTGTGTTTCTAGCCGTAAGCATGGTCGCTCTGCTGATTGCCTCACAAGTATGGAGAGTTGGAATCAAACGCTACAGCGGAGCAAGCAGTTGAAAAACATGTCATTGCGAGGAGAATGTTCTTCCCGACGTGGCAATCTCCTCTTTCAAACAAGGGATTGCTTCGTCGTTTCGCTCCTCGCAATGACAATTGAAAATTTTATTTCTTTCTGTTCTTCACATACACCTTCACAGCTTCACGCATGAACTCCGCCAAGCCGGGATGAACCTTTTCATAATTGGCTTTGAAGCGCGGATCATCGTTGTAAAGATCGGCAAGACCAAGCAATTGATCATCATTCGGCGACCAAAAATACTGAAGATGTTTATGCCAGCGAGCGACAACTGTCTGCACTTCTTTGCTCGCCGCTCCTTTCGACATCACCGAAGCGAGATCGGCATAAAGAGCATTGCCTTCGGCGAGAATCTTTTTCTTCTCGGCATCCGAGTAGGATTTCCATTTGTTGTTCGAAGCCCGGACGGTATCCGCGTCCCATTTCTGTGCGGCTTCGTACGCAAGTTTTTCCTGCTCTTCTTCGCTAAATCCTTCAAAGAGTCCTTTTTGGCTCATAGTCTTTTTTCCTTTCAAATGATTGATGGTATTGTCCACAGTCTGAAGCAGAAGCTCCGTTCGTTCGATACGCTTTTTCAACGCATCCTTGTGGCTTTCCAGCGCGCCTAAGACATCGAAATCACGGCGTCCCATAATTTGTTTGATATCTTCAAGCGGCATATCTAGTTCGCGGTAAAACAGGATTTGCTGCAACCGCAACAGCGACTCCTCCCCGTAGTAGCGATAGCCGTTATCGCCCACGCGGGACGGCTTAAGGAGTCCGATGGCATCATAATGATGCAATGTGCGCGGCGTGACGCCCGCCAGTTTGGAAAGTTGCTTGACCGTAAACATGCCGCAACTATAAACCATGACGTAACGTTAATGTCAAGGGCTGTGGCCATATAAAGTAAAATTGATTTATGAACATTCTTTATTCTGACGAAGTAATCATCGTTGTAGATAAACCCGCCGGGCTGTCCGTTCTGCCGGACGGCTGGGAAACGAGTTCATCTTATTTGGTTCAAATGCTGGAAGAGCAATTTGGCAAAATATTTATTGTCCATCGTCTCGACAAAACCACCTCCGGTGTGATGGTCTTTGCACGCACCGCCGAAGCGCACCGCGCCCTCAACATGCAGTTCGACAAACACGAAGCACGGAAAATTTACCGCGCCATCGCGGAGGGCAATCCTAATTGGGATGAGAAAATTGCCAAGCACCCGTTGCGAGTCAATGTGGGACACAAACATCGCACCATGGTGGATGATAAAAACGGAAAGCCGTCCGAGACGAGATTCAAAATTATTAAACGGTACCCGGCTCACGTCCTGCTCGAAGCGGAATTGATGACTGGCCGCACGCATCAAATCCGGGTTCATGCTTATGCGTTGGGTCATCCGTTGTTGGGCGACGCTCTATATAGCGCAGAAGAAACTACTCTCATTGCGCGTCCAGCATTGCATGCTTATTCTTTGACTTTCAAACATCCATTAACCAATGAGCTGCTAAAGTTCAGCGCGCCTTATCCCCCTGATTTTGAAACCGCGTTGAAGAATTTGTAGTAGATGCACAGCGGCGCTGTGCCTCTACGGGTTATGCGATTTTTCGCGCTTCCACATAAAAGCGTTTCGCGCGCGCCTCGCCCATCGAAAAAGTTTTTCTGGGCAATGCTCCATCAAGGATCACCGTCTTGAATAAATCGGATTTGCTCATGCCGGGCAAATAAAACCCGGCGTTATTCGGCTGGCTTCCTAACTTCACTACCACATCCGTGCCGTGCACATAATCAATTTTTTCCGCGCCGCCATCTTTCATGAACGGATCGAGAAAAGATTGAATTGTGCCGACCGGCAAATTGGATGATGGATGCACAAACTCAAGCACGCCGAATCCTTTTCCGCCTATTGCCAGACCGACAGCCTGCTTCTCACCATGCGCCTGATCCACAACCTTGACCATTTCCTCCGCGCCGCTAACCGGTGTATATTCAAAATTTTTACCGAAAATGGAATCCATCTTAGCGAACAAACTTTTCTTCAACCCAAATAACACGCGATGGATCGGCTCGAACTCCAAGCCCTCATCATGGACATTTTCGATTTCAACTAAAGCATAACGCGCGGAATGATCCATGCCAACTTGCGGCTTGATCTTTTCCCAAATTGCTTTGGCGGTTGCCAGCGAATGATTGCCGTCGCCCATCGCAAACAGCAAAACAGGTTGATCTTTGCCAATGCCATATTTCGCGGCGAAGGTTTCGGGCTTGGCGAGACCATGCAAGGCTTCGACAATTTTATTTTCAAAATCTGAATTAACAGCATAGCCGGTCAAATGTCCGCTATCAAGCATCAGATCAAAATCATAAAGTTTTTCGAGTTTCGATTTTGCAGCTTGGACTGGTTCGATCACGGTTCGATTCGGATCATCAATCAAAACCAGAATATGCGGCAATTCCAACTCCGCGCCTTCGCGAATCTTCATGCGCGGAGGCAGACGTTCGACAATCGTTCCCTCGGTGGCGCGAATGAGACTCGTCGAGCCTTTGGTGTAATCGTAACGTTCAAGATCAAGTGCGAGAATGACGCCTTGGCCGGTTTTGCCAGCCACCGTGCGCTCGACATAGATCAGACCTTCGTGCGGCTGCAAAATTCCGGCATCCAAATATTGTCGCATCGTGGCCTGAATATTTTGAATGCGCTGTTCTGCACCCGGTTTTTCCAAATAAACTTCGGGAAAGGTTAAGTTCAACGTGGACGGCGCGTCGCCGACAATCTTCTCGACTTGATTCCAATACTCCGGCTCGGATGTAAATTGGTCGCAGGCAATGACCGCCCATTTCTTTAAGTCCACGCCGGGCTTGGGAAGATAGACTTGCGGGATTTGAATGCCAATATCGCTGATGATTTTCATTAAATCTCCAATAATCAAATGTCATTGCGAGGAAGGTGTTTTCCCTGACGAAGCAATCTCCTAGTACCCTTGAACAAGGGATTGCCACGCGTGGTTTCGATATGGCGGAAGAACACCGCCTACTCGACTATCGCTCGCAATGACAGCATACTATTTCCCGTTCTTGGAAAACGCGATTAACTTCTCAGCCACTTCCGCGCCGATGCGGCCCTGCGCTTCTTTTGTGGCAGCACCGATATGGGGCGAACCAATCACGTTCGGCAGTTTGACGAGTTTCCAATCCGTTGGCGGTTCTTCGGCGTACACATCCAGCGCGGCCCCCGCTACTTTTCCGCTGATCAACGCATCGTATAAGGCGTTCTCGTCAATGATGCCACCGCGCGCACAATTGACAATCCGCACGCCGGTCTTCATCCTGGCAAATTTCGCCGCATCAATCATGTTTGCGGACTCTTTTGTCTTCGGCAAGTGCAGACTGATGTAATCGGATTGAGCCAGCAGTTCATCGAGCGAGACCAACTTCACGCCCGCGATTTCTTTGATGTATGGATCATACGCAACTACTTTCATTCCTAATGCCGATGCGCGTTTGGCAACTTCCTTGCCGATGTTGCCCACGCCGACCAAGCCGAGAGTCTTGCCGCCAATCTCATCACCTTCGAAGGCTTTCTTGTCCCATTTTTCGGATTTCATCAAAGCAGTGGCCTGATAAAGTGAACGCGCCAACGCAAGCATATAACCGATGGTCAATTCAGCAACGGATGCGGAACTGGCAAGCGGCGTGTTCATCACGGTGATGCCTTTGGTTTTGGCATAATCCGCGTCAATGGTATCCAAGCCAACGCCGCCGCGCACGATCACTTTCAGGTTGGGACAAACGTCCATTAACGGTCCCCGCACCTTGGTCCGCGAACGAACGACCATGCCATCATAAGCAGGCAAAACTTTCATCAGATCTTCCGGCGAAATGTCATCGCGCACATCCACGGTCAGACCCGCCGCGCGCATTTGATCAATAGATTCTTTTTCGGTTTTATCGCAAACTAAAATCTTCATGAGATTCTCCTTAGTGGTGGGATGTCATTGCGAGCGAAGCGAAGCAATCTCCATTCTATTCAAACAGGAGATTGCCACGACCCCTTCGGGGTCTCGCAATGACATCAAGTGAAATCATTCTAATCAGCAGAAAATGCTTTGTCAACGAAAGACGTCAGTACGGCTTCGTGCTGATTGTTCTTGGAAATTGTCAGACAATTGATTATAATGCGGTGAAAGCAAATTTCCTGCGCGACTTACGCATGTCCAAACAAATCAAGGAGTGAAACCCATGTCTGACTCAAAGCGCGTCTATAACTTCAATCCGGGTCCCGCCGCCCTGCCGCTCGAAGTGTTGCAACAAGCCCAAGCCGAGATGACCGATTACAAAGGCACCGGCATGTCGGTGATGGAAATCAGCCATCGTTCAAAAGAATTCGAAAGCATCATCCAAACCGCCGAAGCAGATCTGCGCGAACTGCTCGGTATTCCCGCCAACTATAAAGTGATGTTCCTGCAAGGCGGCGCATCGTTGCAGTTTGCGATGCTTCCAATGAACTTACGCGCGTCTGGCTCCGCCGATTACATTGTGACCGGCACGTGGAGCAAGACCGCCATCAGCGAAGCGAAAAAACTCGGAGCGGCGCGCGCCGCGGCCAGTACCGAAGCTGATGGCTTCAAATCATTGCCGACAAAACTCGATCTTGATCCGAAAGCCGCGTATCTGCATTTCACATCCAACGAAACGATTCACGGCGTGGAATATTTCAACGAGCCGACTCCACCCGCCGGAGTCCCGTTGGTGTGCGACGCGTCATCGGATTTCATCAGCCATCCGATTGATGTTTCAAAATATGCGTTCATCTACGCCGGCGCGCAGAAAAATGCCGGACCGTCGGGCGTGGTCATTGTGATCGCGCGTGACGATATGCTCGAGCGGACTCCCGCCAACCTGCCGGTGATGCTCGATTACAAAGCCTTAGCCGCCAGCGGATCATTGCACAATACGCCGCCCAGTTATTCAATTTATATTACAGGTTTGGTTCTCAAATGGGCGAAGTCACTTGGCGGGTTGGAAGCGATTGCCAAACGCAACCATGCCAAAGCGGATTTGGTTTACAAAGCCATTGACGAAAGCGGCGGCTTCTATCGCGGACACGCCAACAAAGAGGCGCGTTCGATGATGAACATTCCGTTCCGACTGCCGTCCGAAGAATTGGAAGAAACCTTTGCGAAGGAATCCAAGAGCAACGACTTGATCGGACTCAAAGGTCATCGCTCGGTCGGCGGGATGCGCGCTTCACTGTATAACGCGTTAGATGTCAAAGCTGCGGAAGAGTTGACCAAGTTCATGCGCGAGTTCCAGAAAAAGCATGGGTAAATAATTATCCACGAAAGACAAGAAGAGCACGAAGTAGCTTTTAGACCTCGG
>DATCTP010000012.1:0-3440 GCA_036567885.1 Anaerolineales bacterium
GTCGGCGCATCTACAGCGCCCCTACCCTTCCTCCCCCAAATACGACAATGAAAATTATTGATGTGTATAAAAATTTTGCCTTGTCGGATTTGGGGGAGGTGGCACGAAGTGACGGTGGGGGCAAAACTATTTGACTATGGACTAGAAGACAAATGACCAACTCCCTGACTCCATTCTTCAACCCTCGCGGCGTCGTCGTCATCGGCGCATCCACATCACCTGAAAAACTTGGCTATGGCGTGGCGCGCAATTTGATTGCAAGCAAATATCCAGGCGCGATCCATTTCGTCAGCCAGAAACAAGGCGAACTGTTCGAGCGTCCGCTTTACACCGATCTCGCCCAAGTCCCCGATCCGGTTGACCTCGCCGTTCTCGTTGTTCCCAACACTGCCATGCCTAATGCAATCGAAACCTGCGCAAAGCGCGGCATTCACGCAGCTATCATCGTCTCGGCGGGATTCCGCGAAGCCGGCGCGGAAGGCGCAGCGCTCGAAAAACAATGCGTCGAGGTCGCACACAAACATAATGTTCGATTGCTCGGTCCAAATTGTATCGGCATCATTGATACGCATCTTCCGCTCGACACAACTTTTTTACAGCCGCTCGGCGTCATGCCGAGCGTGCGCAATGCTGGCGGCATGACGCCGCCAGCGCAACCTTCCATTCCAACCAAAGGCGGCATTGCTTTTGCATCCCATTCAGGCGCGTTCGCGGCGGCGATCATTGATTGGTCGCGCCGTCAGGGCTTTGGATTTTCGCAAATCGTCAGCCTCGGCAATCAAGCTGATGTCAACGAAACGGATGTGCTTCCGCTTCTCGCCGATAACGAACACACGCGCGTCATCGTGTTGTACATGGAAAGTGTTTCAGATGGTGCGCGCTTTGTGGATGCGGCTCACGAAGTAACTCGGCATAAACCGGTCATCGCCTTGAAAGTTGGACGCTTCGAATCCGGACAGAAAGCGGCCGCGTCACACACGGGAGCTTTAGCCGCGTCTGACATCGCCTTTGATGCAGCGTTTACCAAGGCTGGAATCTTTCGCGCCGATACCGCCGAGCAGATGTTTGATTGGGCGCGTGCGCTGGAAGACTGCCCATTACCTCAGTCTCGACACCTGCACTTGCGTCAGGTCCAAGGGTATGCCGCTGATCGAGTAGCGCCGAAGACGCACATCGAGACCCAGCGGCTACTCGATCACCGCGTTGCCGTACTGACCAATGCTGGCGGTCCCGGAGTCATCGCCGCGGATGCGCTGGAAGTGAATGGATTGCAGCTCGCACAACTCAGTAAAGCAACGCTAAAAGCGTTACCTACGATTCTGCCGCCCGCGGCTGGCATTCATAATCCGGTGGATATGCTGGCATCCGCCTCGCCGCAAAACTATGCGGATTGTTTGAAACTATTGCTGGACGATTCCAATGTTGATTCGGTGATGGTCATTCTGCCTCCCCCACCCATGTTCACAACGGAGTCCGTTGCCGATGCAATCATTCCGATCATTCAATCATCCGAGAAACCGGTTGTGGTTGCATTGCTTGGCTCGGAATTAACCGCGACGGCATTTGATCGATTCAATCAAGCCAATGTTGTAACCTATCCATTTCCCGAACGCGCCGCGTCGGCATTGGGGATTCTCGCGCGCCGCGCGCAGTTTCTTAAACACGACGGGCACGAGGGAACACAAAGGAAATTTGCTGGTCGAGTAGCGCCGAAGACGCGTATCGAGACCAAGAATATGAATGCAGATGAATTTATTGACGCATATGAAATCCCGACCGCGCCGATCAAACTCGCGCGCAATGAATCTGAAGCCGCAACGATTGCAACAGAACTTGGCTTTCCGGTTGTGATGAAGATCGCCTCACCGGATATTTTGCATAAGTCAGATATTGGCGGTGTGCTTTTGAATGTCAAATCAGAATCAGAGGTTTATACTGGCTATGCGCTTCTTGTGGAACGTGCAAAAATTGCCAAGCCGGATGCAAAGATAGATGGCGTGCATATTCAAAGACAAATCGAAGGCGGACAGGAAGTTATCGTCGGCGTGGTGCGCGATCCAACCTTTGGGCCATTGGTAATGTTTGGCAGTGGCGGCGTCGAAGCGGAAGGACTCAAGGATGTGGCTTTTGCTTTGGGACCATTGAGTCCGCTCGAGGCAGAAGAGATGATGCGTAAAACCTGGGCTGGGAAAAAACTGGATGGCTTTAGAAATATCCCAGCCGCGGATAAGTCCGCCGTGCAAGACATCTTAATTAAATTATCGTGGCTTGCACACGATCATCCGGAAATCCAAGAGATCGAAATCAATCCATTGCGCGTTTTATCCAAGGGCGCGGTTGCGGTGGATATAAGAATGAAAATTAAGTGATGTCATTGCGAGCGCCGACACCCAAAGGGTGCTTAGGCGCGTGGCAATCTCATTTGACGATCAATTGCTTTTTCGAGGAGATTGCCTACACTTCGAGTACGATGTCGCTGCGCCCGCAATGACATTCAATTTTCTCTGGCGCTTCTCATCTTCTTATGGTTAAATCCGGCGCATGTTATCCAGACGCGACTTTATAAAACTTGGCGGCGCCGCTTTATTGTCTACCGCCTTCCGCGGATTCAATCTTCAAGCCGCCGACCTCACTCCCCCGCCGATTGTTTATCATGGCAGTCGGGATCATCACTACATTGCGCTCACCTTTGACGATTGCTGGCATCCCGAAGTCCTCGAGCAATTGAACGAAATGGTTGCAACGTATCCCGACTTTCATTTCACGTTCTTTGCCGTTGGCGACGCGTTGCAAATTAATGAAGTCAAAGACCCGGGAGTTTGGCGGCGACTGCTCAGCCGCGGGCACGAGATCGGATATCACACCATGCATCATTATGATCCGAATACCATGTCTGCCAAAAGTTTACTTGACGATTTCGATCAATGGATGAGCACGCTGCATCAAGTTTTGGGGTTTGAACCGAATGTCCGATTTGCAAAACCACCTTACGATGATATCAGTCCATCGTTCGAAGCTTTGTGCAACCAACGCAATTTAGTGCTCGCCATGTATTCCATCGGCTACGAGGGAAATACCGTGCAAGATGGCTTGAATGCCGCCACTCATACCCAGAACGGCGACATCGCGCAGATGCACACGTATGAAGATCCAAACAAAGGAAGGCTCGACGCGTCCATTTCTGCGCAAGTCATTCCATATCTTGCAAACCAAGGCTTCGGTTTGGTGACGATGACGAAACTCTATGACGATCTTTTATTGGAACAAAACAGCTCCAGCGGTTGCGATATTGGAACCGGCGCGTCGCTGACACGCACATGCATTGAATAACATGTCATTGCGAGCGAGCAAAGCGAGCGTGGCAATCTCGTATAACAATAAGCTACTTGTTCGAGGAGATTGCGTCGCCGCACAGTACGCGACTCGCAATGACATTATTG
>DATCTP010000013.1:0-5880 GCA_036567885.1 Anaerolineales bacterium
TGCGGACTGACGTTCGGCTCGCATCTTTTACAAATTTAACTGGAGAGGAAGTTTGTATGTCGGATGAAATTGTACTGATCGTAAACGGAAAACTTCACACCGTCCAAGCCGCGCCGGATACCCCGCTCCTTTATGTTCTTCGCAATGAGCTGAGATTAATGGGTCCGCATTTCGGCTGCGGCGAGGAGAAATGCGGCGCCTGCATGGTAATGGTCGGAGCCAAGGCAATCCAATCCTGCAAATTACCAGTATCTGAAGTTGGCAAATCGCGCATCACGACTCTGGAGGGCTTGATCGAGGAAGGTGAACTTCACCCGGTCCAGCGCGCCTTTCTCGATGAACAAGCCGCCCAATGCGGCTACTGTCTCAACGGAATGATCATCACAACCGCGGCTTTATTATGGAAAACTCCTCATCCCAGTGACAAACAAATTCGGGAAGCCTTGGATGGGAATCTGTGCCGGTGCGGTTCGCACCTACGCATCATGCGAGCCGTGAAGCGCGCCGAGGTGTTGTTATCGGAAGAGGCCGGCTGATGGCAACCCCAAATCAAGACTCTAATTCGTGGCGGGGCCCACGTACGGGACGACCGGGCTCGGGTCGGCGCGAGGCGGCTTGGGGCGAAGTATCTGATCGTCTCGATGATTGGATCGCAATCGAAAAGGATGGAACCGTAACCGCCTTCAGCGGTAAAGTCGAATTGGGGACCGGCGTCCGCACGGCTTTGGCGCAGATCGTTGCCGAAGAACTGGAAGTGCCTCTTGAGCGCGTCCGCATGGTGATGGGAGATACTGCCCGCACGCCGGATGAAGGTTATACGGCGGGAAGCATGACCATCAGCGGAAGCGGCACCGCCCTGAGAAATGCATCCGCCGAAGCGCGTTACGCCATGCTGGTCATGGCGGCTGAACAATTGGGCGTCACTTTAGACGAATTAATGGTTCGAGATGGAGTCATTGTGGTCGCCCGTCGTCCGGAGCGTTCGGTCACGTACGCGGATTTGATGGGAGGCAAAGCCTTCAATTTGCAAGTGACAAATAAAGTCCCATTGAAATCACCGGGGGATTATCGGATCGTCGGAAACTCAACACCGCGCGAAGATCTGCCTCGTAAAGTGAGTGGCCGGCCCGGCTTTATTCACGATTTGAAAGTACCTGGAATGCTGCACGCCCGCTTGGTGCGACCACCAAACCCGGCGGCAAAACTGATTTCAGTGGATGAGGGTTCAGTAAAAGATATTCCCGGTATTGTAAAAGTATTCCAGCGCGGAAATTTCATCGGAGTGGTTACGGAGCGCGAAGAGCAGGCGATCCAAGCCGCGAAGCAACTCAAGGTTCAGTGGCAGGATGCGGTTGCCTATCCGCGTATGGAGGATTTATTTACGGCACTGCGAAATCAACCAACGGAGGACAGCGTTCTGGTTGATAAAGGGGATTTCAAAGAAGCGTTGGCAAACGCCGCGAAGCAATTCCACTCCACGTATTATCAACCATTTCACGCTCACGCTTCCATCGGGCCTTCATGCGCGGTAGCGGATGTAAAAGGCGACCAAGTCACGGTTTGGGCAAGCACGCCGGGACCTTATCCACTAAGCGGCGCATTGGCGCAATTGCTCAACCTGCCTGTGGAAAACATCCATCTGATTTTTATGGAAGGCGCCGGAAGCTACGGACAGAACGGCGCGGATGACGTCGCCGCGGACGCTGTGATTCTTTCTCAAGCTGTGGGCAAGCCGGTGCGAGTTCAATGGACGCGCCAAGATGAATTCATATGGGAACCGAAATCACCGGCGATGGTGATGGAAGTTTACGGCGGCTTAGATTCCAAAGGAAACGTGGTGGCTTGGGATTATCACGTTTGGTCGCCTTCGCATGTGGCGCGGGCGCGCTTGGCTGGTCAATTGGTGACTGGTCAATTACTCTCCGGTCAACCCGCGCCGCAATCGCGTTTCTCATTCGGAGCCGAACGCAACGCACCGACAAATTATGCTTTTCCGGTTCAGCGCGTGACTGTTCATTACTTGCGTGATTCGCTCCTGCGCGCATCTTCGTTTCGGAGTCTGGGTGGAGCGGAAAACACTTTCGCCAACGAATCGTTCATTGACGAACTGGCGGCCGCGGCGGGAGTCGACGCGCTGGAGTATCGTCTGCGTTATTTAGCCGAGCCACGCGAACGAGAAGTCTTGGAAACTGCCGCCAAGAAAGTAAATTGGAAGTCACATCCTGCGCCGCGTAAAGATTCATCTCCATTGGTGGAAGGACGCGGAGTTGCTTTTGCCCGATACGAAAACGATCAAGCCCTCGTGGCTTGTATTGCCGAAGTGCAGGTGGATCGCGAAAGCGGCGTTGTACGCGTCAAGCGCATCGTTGTGGCGCACGACTGCGGACTGATCATCAACCCAGACGGCGTGAAGAATCAAATCGAAGGCAACGTCATCCAATCTTTGAGCCGCGCACTCAAAGAAGAATATAAATTCAACGAGACGCGCGTCACCAGCATTGATTGGGAAACGTATCCAATCCTGACCTTTTCCGAAGTGCCGGACGTGGAGATCGTCCTAATCAATCGCCCCGATCAACCCGCGGTGGGCGCGGGAGAACCTGCAACGGTGACCACCGCCGCGGCTGTGGCAAATGCCATCTTCGATGCAACCGGAGCACGCATTCGCCAGCTTCCGTTTACGCCAGAGAGAATCAAAGCGGCGTTAAGTGAGCAACAAGATCATTAGCAATAAGCAAAATAAAGCGAGCCAATTGGCTCGCTTTATTTTTATATGCGCTACTTCTTTGCTACGCAATCACTTATAAACTCAAATGCGAGGTCCCGCGTCAACAATATCTTTTGTTTCCGGAGTCTCGAACTTCTTGAAATTCTCAATAAACCGCGCCGCAAGGTCACGATAGCGTTTGTTGTATTCTTTTTTGTCAGGCCATGAACCAGCGGGATCAAGCACATCATCCGGCACATCGGGGCACTGCGTTGGGACTTCAAAGCCAAAGATCGGGTCTGTCGTGAACTTGACTTTATCCAATTTTCCGTTGAGCGCGGCGGAAAGTAAAGCACGCGTATATTTGATGCTAATGCGCTTACCGACGCCATACGGACCGCCGACCCAACCCGTGTTGACCAGCCAGCATTTGACATTGTAACGTTCGATCTTGCGTTTGAGAATGTCAGCGTAATAATACGGATGGTGCACCATGAACGGTCCGCCAAAGCAAGCCGAGAAAGTGATCTCCGGTTCATCGCGCAGACCAATTTCCGTACCGCCGATCTTGGATGTGTAACCCGAAATAAATTGGTACAGCGCCTGATTCGGAGTCAGCCGCGCAATCGGCGGCATCACACCCGAGGCGTCGGCAGTCAGAAAGATGACGTTCTTCGGATGACCGGCTTTCTTTTCAGGTACAGCGTTGTCAATGAATTCGAGCGGATAGCAGGCGCGCGTGTTTTCGGTCAACGAGTCGTCATCGAGATCAATGTAACGCGTCACCGGATCGAAAACCACATTTTCGAGAACCGTTCCAAATCGTTTGGTGGTCGCGTAAATCTCCGGCTCTGCAGTTGCAGAAAGACCGATGACTTTGGCATAGCATCCGCCTTCAAAGTTGAAAACGCCATTGTCGCTCCAGCCGTGTTCGTCGTCGCCGATGAGGCGGCGGGTTGGATCTGCCGACAGCGTGGTTTTGCCCGTTCCGCTGAGTCCAAAAAAAAGAGCAACATCATCCGCATCTTTCGGATTAACATTTGCCGAGCAGTGCATCGAAAGCACGCCTTCGAGCGGGAGCAGATAATTCAAAATCGTGAAGACCGATTTTTTGATCTCGCCCGCGTATCCGGTGTTGCCGATGATGGCGAGTTTCTTTTCAAACGATAAACAGATGAATGTTTCGGTCGCGGTATTATCCAACGCTGGCATTCCTTTGAACGACGGCAAAGCCACAATCGTAAACTCCGGTACAAAACGTTTATATTCTTCCAGCGATTCCAGCGGGATGAACATATTGCGGACGAACATGCTGTGCCATGCCAGTTCGGTCACGATGCGAATCGGCAAGCGATAATTTTCGTCTGCGCCCGCTTTCAAATCCTGGACAAATACATCGCGTCCCTGCAAGAATCCCAACATTCGGTCATACAAGACTTCAAACTTGTCCGGCGCAAACGGACGGTTGTATTGTCCCCACCACACGTGTTCCTCGCTCGAAACCTCACGCACGATGAATTTGTCGGTTGCAGAGCGCGCGGTATGTTTTCCGGTGTTTGCAACAAATGGTCCGCCCAGCGTCGTTGCACCTTCGCCGCGGAAAACCGCTTCTTCATACAACGCTTCCGTTGGAAGATTCCAATATGCAAGCCTCAAATTTCCAATGCCGTGATTCGATAAGTTGTAATCCGCCTTGCGAACCTGGGCAATCGGCTCGGCCGGCGTTTTGATATTGAGCAAATTATTCATAGCCAATCCCTTACCATTTTCTTATCACCAATATAAATTTCATTGGGGCTGGTTGGGTCGAGCGCCCACTTCATACGAGCCACGCCCTCGGTCACATCTTTCACCGTTCCACTAAAGGAGATTCGAATGTGTCCTTCCATGCCGAATTCTTTCCCCGGCACAGTGACCACCAACGCTTTCTTCAAAAGGAATCTCGCCAGCTCAACCGAACTATTGTTGAACGCGCGCAGATCAGGCAACGCATAAAAAGTTCCGTCCGGCGGAATAAGACGCGCGCCATTGAATGACTTCATCTCTTGAAGTAAAACATCGCGATTGTTTTGGATTTGCAAACGCAGCGCTTCCACCACGGACTGCAAGCCATTCAGCGCGCCCTCTGCCGCCGCCTGGCTCACGGGGCTCACGCCCGAAGTGATCTGCACCGTCACATTGGTCATCACTCGGACTAATTCGCGCGGTCCCACCACCCACCCAATGCGGAAGCCGGTCATGCCATAAAGCTTCGCTACCCCATTGACGATGATCACATGCGAGTCTTCGACATCTTTTTTTGTATATCGGATGGCGGGTATCGCCTCCTTGCGATCAAATGTCAACTTGTGGTAAATATCGTCGCAAACCAGGAAGATGCCTTTGCGCTCGCAGAAGTCAACCAGCTTCTCGATCAACGCCGCAGGATAGATCGCGCCGGAAGGATTGTTCGGGCTATTGACAATGATTGCCCGCGTGTAAGACGTCACTGCTTTTTCGATATCTTCAAAGCGCGGCGTGAAGGTTCCATCTTCAGGCGTGACGATCACGGGTCGCCCCAAACACATCTTGATGATCTCAGGATAGGAAACCCAATACGGTGCGATCACGATCACTTCATCCTGCGGATTCAAGATGGAATAAAAAATATTGAACAGCGATTGCTTGGCGCCATTCGTGACGATCACATTTTCCGGCGCGACGAGGCGGTCGTAATTTTCTTCGGTGTAACGGACAATCGCCTTCTTGAGAGACGGCACACCATCAGGCGGTGTGTATTTGACTTCCCCGCTGGTCAGTTTTGCGGCAGATGTAAGAATTGCATTGATAGGCGTTTTATTCTTCGGTTCGCCAATACCGAGATGGATCACCGCTTCACCGCGCTCGCGCAATAAACGCGCTTCCTCGTTCAAAGCGAACGTCGGCGATTCGGCAATCTCACTGGCAATTTTGCTCAGCTTCATTCCACGTCTCCTTCAAGCCCTCACCCTCGTTTCCTCTCCCAATAGGAGAGGAATGTAAGGGTGAGGGAAAATAAAATCTGGTCAGGGTTTCCCTGACCAGATAAGACTCACTACTTATGAAAATAGAACCGCGTTGCGTGCGGCAATGTTGACGGCAACAATGTCAAAACGATTGCTCACACGATGACTATACTATAGCTATTCCAGCGC
>DATCTP010000014.1:0-3902 GCA_036567885.1 Anaerolineales bacterium
CGAAGAGATCGGACAGGAAAGGGTCATAGCATTTTGTTGTGATTCAACTCTATTTATTGACTCGATGTTTTGAATCCACAAGGGCGCGTCACCGCGCCCTTGTGGAGCTAATTACCCAGACTTATTTCATCCAACCGGAGCGTCAGGACTTGGAGCAGGAGGTATTGGAGCAGCTGGAGCGGGGACAGGTGCTGTGGGTGCAGGTGTAGTTGCAGGCGTATTACCTGAACCGCGTAGGTTGACGAGTTTATTCAAAACGTTAAACCAGAATGGGGAACCTTGCGCGGCCGCCGCACCGCTCAGAAGAATACCAATAAGTTTGGCAAGCCAACCCCAGCCGTCATTCATGGCTGGCAGGTTGACGATGATGTTGCATTCATTTTGCGCCCAGAAGTATGGATGGACATTTTGTCCCGGTGCCCAGCCGCATTGAATGGACGAATCGGTCACGGGTGCGGTGGACCAGCCAAAGGGCATTGCAAGGCTATCTGCGTAATCTTGTGGTTTTAGCAGAGTGGATAAAGCGTTGGTAGGAACGGAGCCGCTCGCGGTCGTGGTTGCTTGTGCGACAAGCGCTTGTCGAATCGTGGGCGCTTTCCAGAGCTGGCTCGCGATCTGAACCGTATCAATATTGAAAACCAGCGCAATCACCAAACCGAAGACAAAGGACCAAATGGCGGCACTACGTTTGTACCATCCGCTGGCGCGTTCCTGCACGGAGTTGTACCAATTTTCCAGGTTGGTGCGTCCTTCTGCGACCGATTGATCGAGGCCAACGAGATTGTTGGACAGATGCGGAAAGACATGGTCCATGATCCGCCCAAGGCTGGCGTTCTGTTGTTTTATATTCGCGATTCCTGCATTGATCTGACTGATAGAAGGCGTAGTCGTTCCAGCGGCTTGCCCGCCGGCAGGTGTGCCCGCGTTGACAAAGAGGTCCATCATCACAGTGGCGAATGTGGAAGCCGGGATATAGGAAGGCTTTCTATTTTTCCCCGGTTCAGCCAAAGATTGGATAAGCGGGTGGTTGTAGAAGTCCTGAACCATCTGGCCGTTCTGTAACATGCTCAGGATGGATTTTTCCAGATTTTGCGCCCGCCATGCCAGCCAACTGCTGATCCATTCCTGCACCTGGCTGACTGCCACGCTCAACGTTAACCAAGCGGCGACCAAGCCAATTGCAACCTCGAGTATTGCATCCAGATTCATAGCGTCCTCCTTACGTTGATTTTGCTAAGTATATAGGAGATTCCCTGCGAACACAAGAACTGTGATTGTTTCGAAATTGGTAAACTGCATATGAAGTGATGCGTTTACAGGACCCTATATGGGGTGTGAGGTTACGTAACCAAGGTCGCCAAGTTTAATCCCTCCGCAAGATGATTGCCACAGTAGGCAATTAACCGGCTGACATTCAAAGCCGATTGATCGCGCTTGTATCCGCGCATCGTGCGATAGCGTTCTTTTATCCACCAACCGATTGCACGCTCCGTTGCATTGTTCGTGCCATCCAAAATAGGTTTGCCATTCTGGTCTTTCCATATGCGGTAAAAGGTCAGACGCGGCCATAAATTCCAACGGTCAAGGAATAAGTTGCGCATCCGGTACGCAATACTAGCAGTCTTGCCTTTCTTGGAATGCGGGGCAGCCGCATAGCGTTCATACAAGGCTTGCACTTCTGCCTGCTGCTCAGGTTGCCGGGAATGAATCAGTTCTCCCAAGCGACGCAGATCAGCCAAAGCCTGAGCCGGTTCGATCTGCAAATCTGCCAACGACGAATCGGCATGGCGTTCAATAAGGTCGCCCAGGACGGCAATCAACTCTTCGGTATTTCGTCCCACGTGGCTTTTGCACACCTGGTGATCCAAGCCACTCCGATCCGCCACTTCTTTAAATGCATCGGCGTCGTCGGTCACCAGCGTATGCGCTCCGACTTGATCCGCAATTGGTTCCACCCAATCCTTCAAGGTTTGAGCGTCTTCTCCATCCAAGTGATCCAAACACAACACCAGTCCGTTAATCGGATCCACGATCACTCCAATGGACAACCACTGCCCGTTGCACTTCACGCTCGTTAAATCCGCTCCAATTGCTTTCGTGCGATAGCCCTGCAAGAGTTCCGTGCGCTTCATCCCCGGCATCGCTTCCGCCGTGGCTTGGACGGCGCGATATACACTGCTTTTGCTCTCAAACGCTCCTAATGCTTCCAGCATCAAAGAGGCTGCTCCATAACTCAACCCCAATAAATACAACATTACCCCCATGCCCTTTACCCGCTGCGAGATCTGACCTTTCTGCACTCCCTGGGGATACACTCGGAATGTCCGCCCACACCGCATACACTTGTATCTCCGAGCGATGACTTCTTCGTACTCGCTGTCCCGTACATTCTTCCGCACTTGCTGCCATGGCACAAAGCGATCCCCTTTGCATTTCGGATCAGCACAGCGTTTAGGTTCTTCAAATTGCTCTGGATCAATTATTGGTAAAATCAATTTGAGGCGCATGTTATCGATACGCCTTTCTTTGGGATTCCGGAACGATCATAACTCGTTCCGGTTATCCTTTTTATACACCCCTTCTACCAATTTTGAAACAGTCACCAAGAACTATAAAGCCCTCAAATTGTTTGTAATTCTTTTTCTGTTTGGGCGTGCGATTGGTTGACGATGTAAATTCCTGCCAGGGCGATGATCCCTCCGATCACTTGAATCAGGCTCGGGATTTCGCTGAGCAATGGGATCGCCAGGAGCGTCGTCATGATGGGTTGGCCGATCAAAGTCGGTGAGACAATGCGGGCAGGTAAATGTCCGAGCGCGTATGAGATTGAAATGTAACCAATGGTTTGAGAGACGATAGCGGTCGCAAGAAAGATCAACCAAGTTCGCGTATCGTATCCGAGGAATGAATTTTTCAAAGTCAAATTGATAAGTGCCGAGGAAATCGTCGCGGAAATACCCACCAGCCAGGTGTAGCGAAGCGGATCGATATACTGTCGTCCGCGCTGGGTCGAGAGCATATATGATGCATAGAAGATGGCGGCGGTGCTTGCCATCAAATCACCGATTCCCAGGCGGGGGCGTAAAAGAAAATCACCGCCCATGATCAACAGCGCGCCGGTCAAGGCAAACAAAAGTCCAAACCAAAATAAGCTGCTGATTTTTTCGCGGAAGATCAACCACGCGCCTAACGCCACCCAGAGCGGCGCGGTATTGCCAAGCAATGTTGCGTTGGCGGCGGTAGTGTATGCAAGCGAAGAATTCCAAAATGTGAAATCGCCGGAAGTGAATATGCCAGCTAGAATAGGGAAGATCAAAACGGAACGTGGAATGGATTGTTCATGACGTTGGCGCTGGATAAAAAATGGTGTCAAGATCAGGGTTGAAAAGAAGAGACGATAAAAACCAGTTATCGGACCCGGCGCATTTGCCCATCGAACGAACATGGCTGAAAGACTCAAAGATAGTATCCCCGCAATGAGGGCGATGTAGGGAAGGAATTTATCGTTGTTCATTTGAAAATTGTATCATGCCGAAAGTCCGCTGTACTTTGCGGATAGGAGCGGAGGAATTTCATGGAGCGATGAAACTACCGCATCCGGCTTGATGTTGAGTCGGTTCGCCGTTTCGACGACGCGGCGCGTAATCCAAATGCTTTTCATGCCAATCTGACGCGCGCCTAAAATATCGGTCGTGACTAGGTCGCCGACCATCACGGCTTGATTTGCATTAACATGAAAATAATCCAGCGCGGCTTGGAAAATAGCCGGATGCGGTTTCCGTTTTCCAAAAGCCGCGGAAGAGACAATGAATTCAAGATACGGACGGAAACCGCCTTTGTCAATCAGTGTTTGGGTGTTCTCATCGTCCGCGGCGTTGGAAATCAGTCCAAGCCGAAAGCCG
>DATCTP010000015.1:0-3333 GCA_036567885.1 Anaerolineales bacterium
CTGTCCGCCTGCTCCAGATGAACGGAACACATCGACCTTTATATCGTTGGGACTGATCTCGATATCCGCATCATCCATCGCGACCTGCGGCAGGATTTCCACCAACGCAAATGATGTATGCCGACGATGCGCGGCATCGAACGGCGACAGCCTCACCAGCCGGTGCACACCTTTCTCCGAACGCAAATAACCATACGCATACTTGCCGTCAATCGCAATGGTTACGCTTTTTAATCCAGCTTCTTCGCCATCCGTCCGGTCAAGAATCTCGGTCTTAAATCCACGCGCATCTGCCCAGCGCAGGTACATGCGTTCAAGCATCGCCGCCCAATCCTGCGAATCTGTCCCGCCCGCTCCGGCGTGGATGGCGAGCAGCGCATCATCGTCATCGTATGGGCCGGAAAGCATCGCAGTAAAAGAACGCTTATCCAAATCCGCTTCGAGCGCGGTAATCTCATTTTCCAATTCACCGCGTAGAGATACATCATTAAGGTGCGACAATTCCACAAGATCAATTAAATGGTTCTGGAATTTCCGCCACGACTCGACTTCATCGCGTAAATTAGAGACAACCTTCATCGTTTTCTGTGCGGTAGAAGAGTCGTTCCAAAAATTAGGGGCTTCAATTTCCTTTTCGAGTTGGGTTAATTTTCTTTCCTTGCCCGCGAAGTCAAAGACGCTCCAAAAGCTGAGATGTTAATTCTTGTGCATGAGTCAAACGGTCAAGCAAGTCTTGCATGATTCCTCCAAGATTATGAATCCAAAATTCCATTTACAAATGCATCCGGGTTGAACGGTTCCAAATCTTCCATTTTTTCGCCCAAGCCCGCAAATAAAATCGGCAAGCCCAACTCGCGTTGAATGGCAAATGCCATTCCGCCGCGCGCCGATGAATCGAGTTTCGTCAAGATGACGCCGGTGGCATTCACCGCATCTTTGAACGCGCGCGCTTGTTGCAAAGCATTTTGTCCGGTGGTGGCATCGAGCACCAACCAAACCGCATGAGGCGCGCCGTTCAACGCCTTGCCGACCACACGATAAATTTTTTTCAACTCTTCCATCAAGTTGAAGCGCGTGTGCAAACGTCCGGCGGTATCGATCAGGATCAAATCCACTTTGTGGGCGATGCCGGATTGAATGGCGTTGAACGCCACAGCGCCGGGATCGCTTTCGGGCGCGCCCGCCACCACCTCGATGCTTCGACCCGGCTCAGCACAAGCCTTGAGCCGGTCACTCCAAACTTGAAGTTGATCCACCGCCGCGGCGCGGAACGTATCCGCCGCGCCGAACAGAACCGATTGACCTTCATCGCAAAAACGTTTTCCCAACTTCGCAATCGTGGTTGTCTTGCCCGAACCATTGACCCCGACGATCAAGATCACCGAAGGATGTGCGCTCCAATTCATAACGGGAGGCTCCATCAGGCGCGAACGCAGATCAACTCGCAGGATTTCGCGAAGCTCATCGGCGCGCGTCAGCCCTCGCTCCCGGACGATGCGTTGAAGCGAGTCAAGCACATCGCGGGTTGTTTCGATTCCCAAATCAGCCTGGATCAGCAACGCTTCCAATTCATCCCACGTTTCCGGATTGATTTCCGTTGCACCGAGCAAGTTTGCCAGCCGCCCAAAAGCAGACTTGCTTGTTTTAGAAAGTCCATCGCGCCAACGTGAAAATAAATCTACCATGAGAGACGAAATTATAACATGAGGGATTTATGTTATACTCGCCCCCGTTTACCCGGAAGAGAAGGGTAAAAAGAAAAGAAGAAAAGGTATAATAAACACATGATAGAAGAACCTGTTCACGTCACCGATTCAGCATTCGAACAAACCGTACTCAAATCCACCATTCCGGTCATCGTTGATTTCTGGGCGCCTTGGTGTGGACCTTGCAAAATGGTCGCACCGATCCTCGAGAAACTTGCTAAGGAATACGCAGGCAAGCTGGTGGTTGCCAAGGTTAATACGGACGACAATCCTGAATGGGCCGGCAAATACGGAATTCAGGGGATACCTACCATGCTATTTGTTTCAGGTGGAAAAATTGTCCATCGCCAAGTCGGCGCATTGCCTGAAAGAATGTTGCGTGACGCTGTGTCCCAGTTTATGGAGGTTGTCAGCCAGAACTAAAAGCGAATACAAAAAGACTCTTCGTTTTCGCCCATAGCCTGACTGCAGCGTCCGCCGGTATTATCCGTTAGACAAAATTAATTTCATTACTTACCGCGCTACAAGTAAACACGGCGCCGTTTAGGCATCGGCAGAAATCTTTTGTTCAACGCCATTCATTATCATCAACTCCCCCACCACAAAGCAAAATCAAGAAAGGAAACAAAAAAATGAAATCTATCAAGATGAAACCAATATTGCTTATTGCCACAGTAGCGGCATTCTTGCTAAGCGCATGTGGCGCAAAAGCCGTTCCCACCATTGACCCGGCGCAAGTGCAAGCCTCGGCCGTCGCCGCGGCGAACACAATCGTTGCGATGACACAGGCAGCCATGCCCACGGAAACTCCCGTTCCTCCAACCGAAACGCCTACCGATACACCGCAACCTACGCCGACCATTCCGCCTCTACCGACCTCTCTAGTTCTGGCTTCGCCGACAACCGCACCAGCATCCAGCAGTTCCAGTGGAGATTGTCAATTTCTCAAAGTGAGCAAAGGGGAAAAGATGGCTTACATCGTAGTAAATAACAGAACCAATGTGCTGATGGGAGTAACTTTTTACCTCAAAAAGAATACCTTTGGGGACTGCGGTTACTGGTCCAGTCAAATCAATCCGAATGGCACCCTCTACATCACAAACCTGCCAACAGGATGCTACTATGTTGGAACATGGACACTTTCGGGCAAGCCGGATTTCCAAAATTTGGGTTATCCGTTTTGTGATACCATCCCTGATAAGTTCACGATCAATGCTACAGTAGGTACAATCTCGTTTGTCCCTTATTAGAGAGACACGTTTCTAATTTTAGCAAAGGGTGAGTCGCGCAAATACTCACCCCTTTTTTGTTTATTACCATAGACATTCAATACATTGCCATGAACGAAGTTTCTTGTCCGCATTTTCGCAGCCCTAGTCAACGCCATTCATTATTTTTCACTCCCCACAAAAGTTAAATCAAGAAAGGAAACAAAAAAATGAAATCTGTCAAGATGAAACCAATATTGCTTATTGCCACAGTAGCGGCATTCTTGCTAAGTGCATGTGGCGCAAAAGCTGTCCCTACTATTGACCCCGCGCAAGTGCAAGCCTCGGCCGTCGCCGCGGCGAACACAATCGTTGCGATGACACAGGCAGCCATGCCCACGGAAACTCCCGTTCCTCCA
>DATCTP010000016.1:0-4727 GCA_036567885.1 Anaerolineales bacterium
ACGGACGCGCCAAACTGATCGGTGTGGTTTCATATGGAAAAGGTTCCGTGCAGATCCGTGTGCCGTTATCAAATAACGAAGGTGCGGTAGCGATCACTATCGCTCACTGGCTGACTCCGAAAGGCAAAATGATTGACAAAAAAGGCCTGACGCCGGATGTATATGTCACGATGACGGCGGCGGATATCAATGCCGGACGCGATCCGCAACTGGATGCAGCTTCGCAAACTTTGCTGGATATGATCAACGGAACTGCGATTCCCACTTCCATGCCAACCGCCACGCCAACTCCAGTTCCATAAATTCGTAAACCCTTTAGGTGACAGTCACTTCGAAAACAGCTGTCACCGCAGGAGATAAAAATGTTTTTCTTCGATCCAACCTATCTATGTTTCAT
The DNA here is from genome assembly GCA_036567885.1 of Anaerolineales bacterium. Classification (GTDB taxonomy): domain Bacteria; phylum Chloroflexota; class Anaerolineae; order Anaerolineales; family Villigracilaceae; genus Fen-1038. Next base: position 398 of record DATCTP010000016.1, read on the forward strand.
GGCGCCAGCGTTCATCCTGATGGCGCTGACCTCGTGGTATGTCAAATCCTCATACAACCGCTGGAGCCGCGTGCGCGTCCGAAGCGGTTTAACCGGAGCGCAAGCCGCTCAACGTCTGATTTCGAGCGGCGGATTGTACGGCGTTCAAATTCAAGGCATCGGCGGTCAACTCACCGACAACTACGATCCGCGCACGAAGATTTTGAATCTATCGCAGACGGTTGCGAATGTTCCTTCAGTGGCGGCAGTGGCGGTGGCGGCGCACGAACTCGGTCACGCCATGCAAGATGCGGAAGATTATTTCCCGCTTCGCTTCCGCGCCGCGCTGGTACCGGCGGTCAACATCGGCTCGTGGCTCGGATGGATCATGATCATGGCCGGCATCGTCTTGGCAACTATGATGAATGCCTCATCCTTGGGCGTCCAAATTGCATGGCTGGGCGTGGTGGTTTTTTCAGGTGGAGCGATCTTTGCACTGGCAACCTTGCCTGTCGAATTGAACGCTTCGGCGCGCGCCAAACGTCTTTTAGCGGAGACCGGCATCATCTCGGGTCAGGATGAAATCAATGGAGTCAACCGTGTGCTCAACGCCGCGGCGCTGACGTATGTCGCCGGACTCGCTACCGCGTTGCTGCAATTGCTCTACTTTGTGAGCTTGGTCAGCGGATTGGGCGGACGGCGGCGAGGTTAATCCACATCAGAATCAAACGGGAATTTCAACATCCGCGGACAATTGTCCGCGGATGTTTTGTTATAATCTTTTTTACATGCGAAAATTCATTATCATTGCAGTTCTGTTTCTGGCAGTTACGTTTGTCCTCCTTTATTTTTCAGAACTTCAGCAAATCACCACCACCCTTCTGAGCGCCAATCCGTGGTATCTTGCCCTGGCCTTGGTCATTCAAGCCGCGTGGTTAATGGATGTTGGCTTGATCTATCAAGCGATTTACGCCCTGCTTGGATTGAAGGAAAGCCGCCGCCACATGATTCTGCTGGCGGTCGCGGCAAACTTCGTCAACATCATTACAACGAGCGGCGGCGTGGGAGGCATGGCGTTATTCATCAACGATGGCCAGCACCGCGGACAATCCTCCGGCAAAGTGACAGTTGCAGGCGCGCTTTATCTGCTCCTCGACGAAGCGGCATTCTTATTCGTTCTTGCTTTCGGCACGATCATTCTGGCGCGCCGCAATCGCCTCAGCGATGGCGATATTGCCGCCTCATTGATACTTCTCGCCATTGCGTGTGTGCTCGCCTCCTTTCTTTTTCTTGGATATCGCTCCGCCGAAACATTGGGAAATATACTGGCAAAGCTGGCGCGGATCATCAATACCATCGTGAGACCTTTCCTGCGCCGCGAATATTTAAGTGAGGCGCGCGCACATACGTTCGCATCAGAAATCGCCGAAGGAATCTCGGCGCTTCCGAAAAAACCTTCCCGCTTGATTCTGCCATTACTGCTTTCACTGCTCGGAAAAATATTGCTGATGTGCGTGCTGGCTTGCGCGTTCCTGTCCTTCAACATTCCGTTCCGCGTCGGGACCATCGTCAGCGGATTCTCCATCGCCTTTTTGTTCCAGATCGTTTCCCCGACTCCTTCCGGTGTGGGCGTGGTGGAAGGCGCAATGGCTTTAACGCTTCATTCGCGTCGAATAGGCTGGGGCTCCGCAATTCTGATCGCGTTGGCGTATCGCGGCGTGACGTTTTGGCTGCCACTCCTCGTGGGACTAGGAGCGTTCCGTGTGGTCAATTCGCGCAAGCCGGTGAAGGTCGAGGAAGATGCGAAATAAATTTGTCTACGGGTTATTGTCTGCTTTGGGAATCAGACGATAAACACCGCCATCCTGATTCACAAACAGCGGCTCGATCTGCGCAATGGGACTTAAATCTTGAGCCTTGTAATAATAGGAATAAATGTTTGGCTCGATCCAGATCAGATAAACATCCAGACCGGGCGAAAATAATTTCGTTGAATAATCAGCCACCGGAAATTTTATTTTTCCGTAAGGGCCTGAATATTCAGCGGGCGAGTTGTAGCAAGTATGCCAAGTATAGAATGCGATCCCATCGGGATAATTGCTGAACAGAAGATAATTTCCCTGCGGCTGGTGCGATAACCAATAATTCATCACGCTATTTTCACGCCACTCTTTGGTTGTGAAACTACCCGGCGCGCCATCGGTGTGAGATTCAAAAATCAGCGGAACAGTGACGCGCAGCAATCCGATTGAGGCGACGAACAAAATCACGATGAAACCTAACGAAATCATGCGCTTCATGAATCGCGATGACAGTTGATTCGCGCGTTGAATCAGAAACCCAATTAACACCAGCGGAAGGATCGCAAGCGGAATATAAATCGGGAGCAGGAAACGCCCGCTGAGTTTATTGAAATAAGTAATGGATGCCGATCCAAACAAGGCAAGCACATAAAATATTCCATAAGCAAAGAGCGAGACCGCAGAAGAAGAAATAAGCTTGGTGCGGGCAGAAAAAAGAAATAACAAAACAATCAAACCTGCAATGAATATCCAGAGAATAACAATATAAAGATTGAGATGAGACTGAATGGTCTTTGCATGGAAAAACCATTCCATGATGGATCGCGAGAACCAGGAAAAATTATCGGCAAAACTCTCCGGTCCGCGTCGCGCACTGAGCGGCGATGTAACAAAAAGCCAAATTCCAGCCGGAAGCGCCGATAGCGCCATCAGCGCACTGCGGAGAATCCGCCGTTGCCAATTTCCATCGGTGAAGAAGAAAATCAGCACCCCACCCATTGCGATCACGGCAATGCCAAGATAACGTTGAAGCATCGCCAGCATTCCTACGATTGACATTCCCAAAAGCATGCGTGGTGATTTACTTTCGATGTAATATCCAGCCAGCAGAACAAAAAGCACAACCAAGAAAAGATGCACATAATCTGAATCAACGGAACTGAAGGCATCGAGGATCGCCACGCCCACATCGGAGAGAACGGTTGCGGCAAATGCCAGCAAAAAATTTTCGGGGAAGATTTTCAAAAAGAGAATGGACAGGCAAATCGAAATGCCGATAAAAGAAATAAACTGCAAAATCGTTGCGGCAGCATATGGATCAACTCGCAGGACAAGTTGAATCAAAGCCAAAAGCATCGGATAAAGCGGCGGCCATAACGAAACAAAACTGCCATCGAATGAAAACAATCCTTTTCCCTGAGATAGATTTAACGCGGCAAACAAAAGGTGCGTCGAATCGGTGGAAATCCCCAAACCATACTTTGATATACTAAACCACAACGCCAATCCCCAAAGCATGTGCAGCGCCATCAACACCGCGAATTTATTTTGGAATGTCCATTTCATTTGTAAAATTTTATCATGTAGATTTAGGCTTCCACGTTTATGTCACTCGATTCATTGATCCGACTCTGGCGCACTGACCCAGACACCGCACCCAATTTTTCCATCTGGCGGACAACGCCTGCCCGCCCCGCGCATCCGCATCCTTTCCCGGACGACTTACCGGATGCGCTTCGAGAGGCGTTATCTCAACGCGGAATAGATTCACTTTACAGCCACCAACTGGAAGCGTGGTCTCACATTCGCGGCGGAAAGAATATTGTGCTTGCTACTGGCACCGCCAGCGGAAAAACGCTGGCATACAATTTACCAATTCTTGCATCGCTCGTCACCAATGATGAAGCACGCGCCCTTTATCTTTTTCCAACGAAAGCATTAGCCCAGGATCAGCTTGCGAACCTTCAATCTCTTCAGTCACAAATCCAAAACCTGAAATCATCAATCTACGACGGCGACACGCCTCAATCGCAACGCGCTGTAATTCGCAAGAACGCGCGCATCATTTTATCCAACCCCGATATGCTGCATACCGGCATCTTGCCTCATCACACCAACTGGGCAGACTTTTTCCGCAACTTGCGCTTTGTAGTGATTGATGAAATGCACACCTATCGCGGCGTGTTCGGCTCGCATGTTGCCAATGTGATCCGCAGACTCAAACGCGTGGCAAAATTCTATGGCGCCGCGCCGCAATTCATTCTTACGTCCGCCACAATTGGCAATCCCAAAGAACTTGCGGAGCGGCTGATAGAATCGCCCATCGAATTGATTGATCACGATGGTTCTTCGCGCGGCGAAAGACATTTCCTTCTTTACAATCCGCCGGTTATCGATGAATCTCTTGGCCTAAGAAAAAGTTCAATGATGGAAAGCGTACGGCTCACGCAAGATTTGCTTGTGAATCATATTCAATCGGTTGTATTTGCGCGCTCGCGTCGGAGCGTAGAGATAATGTTGACGTATCTGCAACAATCTTTATCACCCCC
>DATCTP010000017.1:0-5400 GCA_036567885.1 Anaerolineales bacterium
ACTCCCATCCATTGAAAGGTTGGTTTTGTGTCTCCCTACAAGCACCAAGCGCACGCCGGGGAGGATAACTTCTTTACGCAGATCTGGTAGAAACAAGCTTTGTTGGCTATTGAGAACCCACCCCGATAGCGAGCCTTGCAATTTGACGTGCTGATTCTCGTAAAATTCTCCGTCGTCATAAAGTAGTTTGAGCTGCATTTCATCGCCTTCCCGAACGCCGACAAAATAGGTGTCGGCCTCGATGGAATTTTGGAAGGCCGCGTTGAGCAGTGTCATGACTTGATTCGTTTGAAGCGTGGAGGCGATGGCGCGGCTAAAATTGGTGATGGTTTCCAGCCTGCGAATCCGGTCGCGCGATGCTTTCTTTAATTGCATAATTGTCTCTACTGTAATGACGGCAATAATCGCGAGACTGAAATGCAATGCAGAGTCGTTTGCGTTTTTAGTAATGTAATCGCGATGAATCATAAAAAACAAGGTGAGGAGAATCAAGAAGTAAGAAGGCAGGCGATCCGAGATAAGGGCGCAAGTAATCACGAACGTGAGCAATAATATCCCCAGATAAATATCTGCTTGATCTGGGAGAGCGTAAGCAAGCACTCCCAAGCCAATCACAGCCACAATTGCATTCATCCAACCCAGAGCAGGCTGGAAGCTTAAGGAAGGGATCATGATGAAGTTAAAAACAATCAAATAAATAATTCCTATGATGCCGGTTCCCAAAAGAAATACCGGGTTGATTTTTTCTAGGTCCCATACCTCGATTCCATTAATCACGATAAACATCAAAATCGATATTCCCGCAATTGCAGAAGGCATTGCAGAAATTCGTTGGTCCTGAGGCGTAAACCCAAATCGCGGCTGTTTTTTGTTCATTGCTGAGTCAGGATACGGTATAGATGTTGGCTTCTCCAAATACTTTTTCAAATGCAGAAACCACCTCTGGGTCAAATAAGATTCCAGCTTGTTCCCGCAGATAAGCGACCGCTTCTTCGGCGGATATTTTTTCCCGGTACGGGCGCACCGTGGTTAACGCGTCAAACGCATCGGCCACCGAGAAGATGCGCGCCAGCAGCGGTATATCCTTTCCGCGCAAGCCCAGCGGATATCCGCTGCCATCCCAGCGTTCATGGTGATAGCGGATGATGGGCAGTGTTTCTTGAAGGAAGGGAATATCTTCCACAATGCGGGTGCCGATATCAGGATGCGACCGCATGATTTTCCATTCTGCCTCGTTAAGCTGGCCCGGCTTGTGAAGGATTGAATCGCTGATGCCGATTTTCCCAATATCATGCAGAAGCGCGCCGCGTTCGAATGCTTTAAGCTCGCGTCCTTCCAGATTCATTTCTTTGCCAAGTTTTATCGCCAGCTGGCTGACGCGGGCGCTGTGACCTTCCGTTTCGCGGTCGCGTGCATCCAATGCCGACATCAACGCGGCTAACGTGCGGTCATAGGTCATTTCCAATTCTTGATAGGCCGCTTCTATTTCCTTGGCTTGGCGCCGCGATTCGATCAGCAGGATGGCGCGTTCCAACTGGTTGGCGAGGGTTTGCAAAGCCGCGGTGTGACGCGAATCGTAATTGAGGCTTTCGGATATCCTTAACCAAAGCCCGCCATATTTACGGAGGTGCGTTTGAATCGGAAAGCAAACTTCCGTCATGGTTTGGTCAGATGCAAAGATGCTGGTCCCACTGGTCATGGCTTGTTGGATCAGATTGAAGGGATGAGAAGCGCCGTTATAGACACCGTTCGCGTCGATGCCGAGTTCGATCTCGATCTTTTTATCTGGATTAAATAGAACCACTCCGCCCGAATCGGCATTGGCGACTTTGCGTGCTGTTTCCAGAATGATCTTTACTGCTTGATCCAATTCCTCGGTCCGCAGAATCTCGAAACTGACTTGATATAACTGAGTGGTTGTGGTCAATGAACTTCGCAGTTCCTGATACAACCAGGTGCTTTCCACAGCCGCCGCCGATTGCGAAGATAGAAGCGATGCCAATGATTCGTCGTTTTCCGTGAAGAAGATTTCATTTTGTTTGCCAAAGACCAAAATGGAACCGATGCTCAAACGATGCAAACGGATGGGAATCACTAACAGGCTTCGTAAATTGCTTTGATCGATTTCCATTCCTGGTTGTCCGAGAGGATATTTGCGAATGTCGCGAATTCGGAATGGCTGGGAAGCGTTGAGCGCGGTTTGAATCAGGTTGTTATTTAATGGCATTTTTTCAAGATATTGTTGCAGTTTTGGCGCGAATCCAGAAGATGCTCGCTGAGTAAAATTCCTTGCCTGGTCGAGCAGCGTTACGTAAACAAACCGCCCTCGTAATGTCTGCCGCGTGACGGTGGCGATTTCCTGCACGACCGTCTGCGGTTCGATCATGGTGGAAAGAGAAATCCCCGCTTGAATAAGTTCGGTGAGATGTTGATGATAGCTGGAGCGTTCCCAAGCCCGCTCTAATTCGGCAACCACTGTTTCGGCTAATGTCACATCGGCGCTGTGAAAAGCGTCTGAGACTTCCGAGTTGATTGCGATTATCCCTTCGATATAGCCGTTGTAAATAATAGGAACAACCAGTGATGATAAATTATTTTCATTGGCGAGGCTGAAAAAATCCGGGTCCAGGCGCGTATTATTTGAAATTTGGGTCTTTCGCAAACGGGCAGCCCGTCCGATCATCCCCTGCGTTACGCTTTGCCGGTATCCGGGCGGGATCAATTTTGACATTCGTCCTGCAGAGGCAAGCGCGACGAATTCCCGGCGTTCCGGGTCATGGGTGAGAAGGCATACGTAGGAACAGTCTATGGCGCGCTCGAGAGTATTCACGGCCAGTTGCGCCGCCACCGGTTGATCGAGACGCGTTTCCAGTTGCTGACTTAATTCGTTGAGCAGGATCAGCTGCGCGTTCCGGCGTTTTTCAATCTCCAACTGGCGGCTCAAAGCCGCGATCTGGTCGGATTGAATTTCAGTCGCCGAAAGATGAACGTTTTCAGGTGGCGAGGCTTTCTCGCGGTGGATGAAACGGTCGAGCCAATGTGAAATTGTAGATGGATGTTCTGCCATAAGCTTCCCTAGCATAGCATAACAAGCCGTTTTTTTCTACCTTTTAACATCAAGAAATTTCAACAGATGCAGATGACACAAGATGATTTCTGATATAATCCCGAACGCGTGCGGAACTTTGGAGGGGACGGTGGTTCTGCCTCATAGAAAAAACTTTAGAATAGGTATCAATCATGATTGCCCATTTTTCTCTTGAACAAATTGACGAAACCGTTAAAGCGATTCGAGAGCGGACTTCTTATCAGCCGCGTGTTTCGATTATTCTCGGTTCCGGCTTGAACGCTTTAGCGGATTCCGTTAAACATCCGGATGTGATTCCTTTTGGCGATTTGCCGAATTTTCCGGTTTCCACAGTGATGGGACATGCTGGCCGCTTGGTCATCGGCACATTGGAAGAGCAGTCTGTGTTTGTTATGCAGGGGCGGATTCATTTTTACGAAGGATACAGCATGGCGCAAGTGACTCTTCCGGTCCGCGCCATGCAGCGGCTTGGAATTGAAATTCTGATTGTCACGAATGCCGCGGGCGGTGTCAACCCCGCTTTTACTCCCGGCGATGTGATGTTAATTACGGATCATCTGAACCTGATGGGCATGACGGGAAACAACCCGTTGATGGGACCCAATTTAGATGAACTTGGACCGCGCTTTCCAGATATGAGTCAGGCATATGACCGTGCGCTTTGCGATCTGGCGCGTCGCACAGCCAGGCAGGAAAATATTATTTTGCGCGAAGGTATTTACGCCGGGTTAAGCGGTCCATCTTTTGAGTCGCCTGCTGATTTACGTTTTCTGCGCCTTGTTGGAGTGGATTCCGTAGGAATGTCCACCGTTCCTGAAGTCATTATTGCGCGCCACGGCGGGATGCGTGTTTTGGGTTTTTCGGGAATCAGCAACAAGGCGAATTTGGATGGCTCGACCGTCACCACGCATGAAGAAGTGATGGAAGCAGGCAAACTTATCACGCCTAAAATGGAGAAATTGATTCGCGGAGTTCTGCGTCAGTTGTAAGAAATCGGTATGGTTGTAATCTATCAATTCCTCAGCAACTATGAAGTGCTGATTTATGTGGTGCTGGCTATCGGGGGATTGTTCGCGTTCCGCTGGCTGTTGAAAACATGGAATGAATGGCGTAATGCCGTTTACACATTGGAGCGTGAATTTGCTCTGCATCGAATGAGTCAGGCGCTGGCTTCCGTGATCTTGATCTTGATCCTGTTTTTTGGAGAGTTGGTTACTGTTTCATTCGTGATTTCCAGCCTTCCCGCCTCCTTTTTTATTTCCACGCCGACCATTAACGTACTTGCCACTCCAACGGGGACGATTTCCGCAGAACTTGCGACGCAAATCGCGTTAACGCCTCTTCCTGTCCCGACTCTTGGAAATACCAGCGGTTGCATTTCTAATCAATTAGCTATTACTTCACCAAAGGCGGGCAGTCAAATCAGCGGTTTGGTGGATTTGATGGGCACCGTTGACATCCCAGATTTTGGATTCTATAAATATGAAGTGGCGCCCCTTAATACCAATACGTGGGCTACCATTTCTGCAAATCGCAAGCCGGTCGACAACGGGTTGCTCGGATATTGGGACACGACCACTCTCACGCCGGGCGATTACCAATTGCGTTTGGTGGTAATAAATACACAAGGACAATCGTTGCCGCCTTGTATCATTCCTTTACGGATTACGGCTCCGTAACCATTTTGAATATTCTGGAATTCACAGGAAATTATGTCTGAAATTCAAATTCGACCGACCCTCGCCAACGATCTTCCCCGTTTGATGGGGATGGATCATTCAGTGTCTTCTGAATACGTCTGGCAGTTGGAATTGCGCCGGGATGGCAGTCAGATCACAGCGACATTCCGCGAAGTGCGTTTGCCGCGTTCCATTCCATTAACCTATCCCAACAATCCATTTGCGCTTGCGGATGAATGGACTCGCAAATCCATGATCTTGACTGCGTTGTCGGATAACGATCCGATCGGTTATCTTTCGCTGGCGGATCGCGCGTCGTCGGTGGCTTGGATATCCGATCTCGTGGTCTCGCCGGAGTGGAGGCGTCGAGGCGTAGCCAGCGCACTGTTAAGTTCCGCCCAGGAGTGGAGTCTGGCTCGAGGTCACCGCAGATTATTCTTGGAAATGCAGTCGAAGAATCAACCGGCAATCCGCCTGGCGCAGAAACATGGATATGAATTCTGCGGGTATAATGACCATTATTATTTCACGCAAGACGTTGCTCTTTTCTTTGCGAGGGCATTGAAGTAGAGCGTTTTGGGAAGGCATTATGTTTAATGGTTGGATGAACAATTTACTGGCGGGGACCCAGGT
>DATCTP010000018.1:0-4694 GCA_036567885.1 Anaerolineales bacterium
TTGAGTCATAGAGATTTGGTTCAATTGGTCAGGAAGAGTCTTTTAGCAGACGTCAAATTTGGAATCTATTATGGTATTTCCAACAACGCCAAATGCTTCTGGGATATTTCAAACGCTGAGGCGGAACTCGGTTATCTTCCCGAAGATGACGCGTCTGACGTTTTGAGAACAAAAGATTAACCACAAAGGACACGAAGGATACAAAGTAAAAGAGAAGAATATTTCCTTTGTGCCTGTCGCGTTTAAAGAATTGAGGAAATCATGAATGTATCGGATGCAATTCGCACAAAGCGCGCGGTGCGCAAGTTCCAAGACAAACCTTTGACGAAGGAAACCGTCACCGCGATCCTGAACGCGGGGCGACGTTCGCAGTCATCGAAGAACGAGCAGACGTGGCACTTCATCGCCGTTCAGAATAAAAAGATTTTGCAGGCTTTGTCGGAGTGCGGACAGTGGGCGGAACATATTGCCGGCGCGGCACTGGCAGTTGCCATCCTGACTCCCGAACCGACAGCCAAATTCCAAACGATGTTCGATGCGGGTCAAGCCGCGGCGTACATGCAACTGATTGCATGGGAATTGGGAGTCGGCTCGTGCCCGGCTTCGATCTACGAGCCGGAGAAGGCGCGCCAAATTTTGGGATTCCCTTCGGAACTCTATCTGCGGATTATGCTTTCGTTTGGGTATCCCGCTGACGAAGAGAAGTTAATCGCCGCGCCGAAGAAAGGCGGCCGAAGATCGCTGGAGGAAGTAGCGCATTGGGAAAAGTGGTAAAGAAAAGAATACCGCGTTTCCTTGGGTAATTTCATTCGCCTAATAGATTCGTTATTCCAACAAAGAAGAGTTGGGTTTTCGTATATAATCAGGTCATGAGCGCGTCTCTCGGACTCTTCCGCCTGCAACAAATAGACAGCCAGATCACCCAGATCGAAACTCGATTGGCAAAGATTCAAAAGACGCTGGAAGATAACGCAGAGCTTCAAGCCGCGCTGGAGCAGGTCAAAGCCGCAGAGGAGGAACAACACGCTTCGGAGCGCGCCCAGCACAAGTCGGAGGATGAAGCCAAAAGCCAGCAGATAAAAATCCAACAAGCCGAATCGAGTCTGTACGGCGGCGCGGTCCGTAATCCCAAAGAGTTACAGGATCTTCAGGCCGATATTGCATCCCTAAAAAAACATTTGGCTTCATTGGAAGAAAGTGAACTGCAAGATATGCTTCGGACGGAAGACGCGCAATCCGCCGTAAAAAAGGCGCAAGATGAAGTAAGCCGCATGGAGACGCGCTTAGGCGGCGAGCATCGCCAACTGTTCGATGAAAAAGAATCACTGACCCGTGAATTGAATCGTTTGCAGTCTGAAAGACAAGCGGTGGTCAGTCCGATTGCCATGGATTTGTTAAAAACCTATGATGAGTTGCGCCAGCAAAGACGCGGCGTGGCAGTGGCAGAAGTTTCAGATAACGCCTGCGGCGCGTGCGGCACCACCTTGACCGCCGCGATCCAACAAACCGCGCGTTACGCGGCTGAGTTGATACGCTGCCCTTCGTGTGGAAGAATTTTATTCGCGGTCTAATCTCCGATGAATTTTTCGTTCTCGCTTGATGCGCTTTCGTTTGCAATTGGTTTCATCACCGCCAGTATTTTTTGGTGGCTGGTGGGACGCGCGCGTCCGTTATGGGCAGAGATCAGACAGAATATTCAGAAGCAACAGGAAGAAGCGCGGGCGCGGCAAACCAGCAGTGTCGAGGAGAATCATCGCCGCCTCACCTTACGACGCGCACAGGGCATGCATTTAGCCGCTCCCCTTTTCGCACTGGATGAGATCGTTCAGGAACCGCGCCTGATGGCACCGCTTCCGCGCGTGGAACCGGACGGTCCGATCGCGGCTGAAAACGTGGTTACACAAACCTTGCCATATATGCCGGGTTGGCCCGAACTGGCGGCAATGTATAATGCGCCGACTTTAACGATTTCTCAAGCGCTTTCCGGCGGATGCAATCTGGTGTTGATTGGTCAACCGGGCGTTGGAAAAACCACCGCGTTGGCATATTTGGCTTCCCTCGCCGCCAATCGAAATGAAGCGCTGGGATTTTTGAAAAATCACGTTCCATTCCTCGTTCACGTCGCGGATTTGAAACTGCCGGTCAACGATTCAAAAAATGTTCTTGACCCCATTATTGAATTCATCTCAGAAGACGCACCCGTCTTTGACCTGGGCCGGATTCCGGCATTCATCGAAACTTCATTCCGCTCGGGCCGCGCTTTGCTCCTCGTGGATGGGTACGATGAATTAACCGCGGACGGTCAACAGATTATTTCAGAATATTTAACAACTCTCCTAAAGATTCATCCCAAAACGCGCATCGTGATCACCGGTGCACCGGAATATCTCGGCGGATTGATCGAATTGGGATTCGCTCCGCTTTCCATCGCGGCGTGGAACAAAACACACATCCGGCAATTCATCGAGAAATGGGGCGAGTTATGGAGTCAGTTTGTCGCGGTGGAAGCCTGGGCGCAAACTGGACCCGAACAAGTAGATTCGATTTTGCTGAATTCATGGCTTAGCATCGATAATCAAAAACTTTTGCCGTTCGAGTTGACGCTAAAAGTTTGGGCGGCATATGCAGGCGATAGTTTAGGTCCGCATGTATTGGAAATGATTGCCACCCATGTGCGCCGATTAGCCCCGACGAACACGCCGCTCGCCGCGCTTGAAACGCTGGCAATGCAAGTCGTTGTAAACGGACAACCGGTGTTCGATCCACGCAACGCGCGGGAATGGGTCAAATCGTTCGAGCCGCCCGATGAAACCGAAGCAGGTGAGGAAACTCAGAAATCCGACCCGGAAGCAACACCGGAAAATGCAGCTGAGGATAAGGGCAAGGAAAAGAAATCTAAAACGATTACGCCAATGCCCACACCCGGTTTGATAGGCAAAATGGCATCAACGGGATTGGTCGTTTCGCATCGCAATAATAAAATGCGATTCGTCCATCCGATCATCGGCGGATTTTTAGCGGGACGCGCGTTAAGCGGATACAGCAACGCGGCTGAGACCTTATTGAATCAACCAGATTGGTCTGGCAAATACTTGGCAATCCATTATCTTGCCGCAAATGGCGATGTCAGTAAATTTGTTCAAAGCATGTTGGAATGGTCGCGCCTGCCCATTCATCGTCCGTTGATCTCCGCGGCGCGCTGGCTGCGTGACACGCCGCGCAATGCGCCTTGGCGCGGAAAAATCATGGCGGCTCTCGCTCATTTATTACAAACCGAGGGCTTGCCTTCGGCTTTGCGCGGACAAGCGCTAGCCGCCTTTGTTGCAAGCGACGATCCGGCAGTGACAGCATTATTCCGTCAACTGATGGGAACGTTATCCTTTGAAGTAGTTAAGCTGGCCGCATTGGGTTGCGGCGCAATGCGTGATGCCAAATCCATCGATATTTTGGAGGGCATTTTGCAATCGCCGAGCATTTCTGCGCGGCGTGCGGCTTGCTTGGCTTTGGTCGCTATCGGGACGAACGATGCGCTTGAAATCGTGGCGCACACTTTGCTCAATGCCGATGAAGATCTGCGCCGCGCCGCCGCCGAAGCGCTTGCCAATGATACCGGCGAAGGTTATGCCATGTTGAAAGACGGCGCGACCTTATCCGATATTTTAGTGCGGCGAGCGGTAGTATATGGATTGGGACGCGTCGATGAACCGTGGGCACTGGAATTATTACAAAAAGTCCAAGTGGATGACGAACAGTGGGTGGTGCGAAATTCGGCGGGCGAAGTGATCGAAGCGCGTAATCCAGCCGACAATCCGCGCGTGCCGCATCCGCTCAAAGCCCCATCGGAAACTCCGTGGCTGATCGAGTTCGCAGGAACACAAGGAGTCGGCATCGCGCCCGGCTCTCCCGCTACCGACATTCTAATTTCAGCGTTGAAGAACGGCAAAGAAGAAGAACGTCTCGCCACATTATCCTATTTGAAGAAAGACCTTTCGGATGGCGCAATTATGGGAATGTACAATGCCATGTACGGAGAGAATCTCGAACTTCGCGAAGCGACGTATATGACTCTTTGGGAAATTGGAACCTCCGGTTACAAACTTCCCGATCCAACCCGGTTCGGACTTTCATAACATGTTGATAACAAATGCCACTCTCATTACCTGGGAATCTCCAAACCGCGTTTTGGAGAACCACGCGTTGTTACTCGAAGGCAATCGGATTCGCGAGATCGGTCCATCAGCAAAACTGGAAAAACTTCATCCAAAATCAAAGAAACTGGATGCGCGTGGACAAATCGTCATGCCCGGCGGCATCTGCGCTCATACCCATTTTTATAGCGCATTCTCGCGCGGCATGGCGATTCCCGGTTCGGCGCCGAAAGATTTTCCCGAAATCCTTGAAAAGCTTTGGTGGCCGCTCGATAAATCTTTGCTGGAAGAAGATATCCGGTATTCGGCTCTGCTCAGCCTCGTGGATGCGATCAAGCACGGCACAACCACGTTGGTTGATCATCATGCGTCACCCAACGCCATAGACGGTTCGCTCGATATCATCGCCGAGGCGGTTGATAAATCCGGAGTACGAAGCGTGTTATGTTACGAAGTGACGGATCGAGATGGACCCGATAAAGCCACAGCGGGGATTAAAGAGAACGTTCGCTTCATCAAACGGCTGACAACGAATCCACATCCGCG
>DATCTP010000019.1:0-3701 GCA_036567885.1 Anaerolineales bacterium
GCGAATCCGCTTCAACCTCGAGCCGGGAGTTGCTGACCGACCTCCAGAACGCCGCGGCCGTTTTACGTTCCGCGCGACCGACCGCTGTGAATCTCGCTTGGGCGTTGGATCGGATTCTGAAAAAAGTCTCCGGCTTTAACGGCACCGCGGATGATTTGCGTCAAATGATTCTCGATGAAGCGCAGCGCATCGCGGATGAAGATGTGGCGATCAATAAACGTATGGCTGAACATGGCGCCGCATTGATCAGTGATGGCGATACCGTGATTCATCATTGCAATACCGGCGCACTGGCAACTGTGGATTGGGGCACGGCGCTCGGCGTAATTCGCACCGCGCATGAACAGGGTAAGCGTGTGCATGTGTTGGTGGATGAGACTCGTCCGCGCTTGCAGGGCGCGCGGCTGACGGCGTGGGAATTGGAGCAATATCACATCCCGTACGAGATCATCAGCGACAGCATGGCAGGATATTTTTTGCAAAGCGGACGAGCGCAAAAAGTTTTCTTTGGCGCGGACCGTGTCGCCGCGAATGGCGATGTAGCCAATAAGATCGGCACATATATGTTGGCGTTGGCGGCGCATGATAACGGCGTGCCAGTTTATTCAGTCGCACCGACTTCCACCATTGATTTATCGCTTGAGCGCGGGGATTTAATTCCAATCGAAGAGCGAGACCCCGAAGAAGTTCTCGGCATTGAATTTCAGGGCGAACGCGTGACACCCAAAGATGCGCGGGCGCGCAATCCCGCATTTGATGTCACACCGAATCGCTTGATCACAGCCATCGTCACGGAGAACGGCGTGGTTTATCCGCCGTTTGAAATCAATCTGAGACGAATAGTAACATCCCAAATTTTTGCATAAGGTGATTATGGATATTCTGATTACGGGTTCCGTTGCATACGATTATCTGATGACCTTCCCCGGTCTGTTCAAGGAGCAAATCCTGCCGGAACGATTGGCGTCAATTAGTTTGTCGTTCCTCGTTGACTCGATGTCGAAGCAGCGCGGCGGTATCGCTCCGAATATTGCATACAGCATGGCGTTGCTGGGCGAGAAGCCGCGCGTGATGGCGACCGTCGGTGAAGATTTCTCAGATTATCGCGCTTGGCTTGAATCCAAAGGCGTGGACACCTCGCTGATGAAGATCATCCCCGGCGAGTTCACGGCTTCTTTCTTCGCGACCACGGATCAAGCCTCCGCTCAAATTGCTTCGTTCTACCCCGGAGCGATGGGACATGCCAATAGTCAGTCCTTGAAGGATTTGCCAAAGAAACCTGATCTGGTAGTGGTCTCGCCCAATTCGCCGGATGCGATGATGAAGTTCCCGGCCGAATGCCGCGAGCTGGGAATCAAATATCTTTATGATCCGAGTCAACAGGTGCTTCGTCTCGAAGGGAACGAATTGGCGCGCGATATGGAAGGCGCGTATTTTCTCTTCTGCAACGATTATGAGTTCGGATTGATCTCGAAGAAAACCGGCTGGGATTTAAAGCAAATCTTAAAGCATGTCAAAGTGTTGGTGATCACGCGCGGCAAGGACGGTGCGAATCTTTATACAGATGGCGAAGAATATTTTATCCCGACCGTGCCCGAACGCGAGATCGTTGACCCAACCGGAGTCGGCGATGCGTTTCGCGGCGGCTTTTTGATGGGTTATGCTCACAACTGGGATTGGGTGATATGCGGCGAAGTCGGTTCACTGGCGGCAGTATACTGTCTGGAATGCCGCGGACCGCAGAGCCACAGTTATACAAAGAAAGAATTTGTCGAGCGGTTTCGACAGCAATTCGATGACAAGAAAAAATTGGATGAGTTACTAAAATAACGAAGGAGAAAAAAACATGAGCAATAATTACGATATCAAAGATATCAACCAAGCCGAAGGCGGACGCCGCCGCATGGATTGGGCCGAGCGCGAAATGCCCGTCCTGCGCAGTATCAGTGAGCGCTTTAAAAAGGAAAAACCGCTAAAGGGTATGCGCATGTCCGCCTGCCTGCATGTGACGGCTGAAACCGCCAACCTGATGCGTGTTTTGCAAGAGGGCGGCGCGGACGTGGTCTTGACCGCGTCCAACCCTTTGTCCACGCAGGATGATATTGCCGCGGTGTTGGTCAATCAATTCGAGATCCCGACCTATGCCATCAAAGGCGAGGATAACGTCACGTATTACAAGCATATCAAAGCCGCGCTGGATCACAAGCCGCACATGACCATGGACGATGGAGCGGACCTCGTTTCGACGATCCATAAAGACCGCCGCGAGCTATTGCCAAACATCATCGGCGGCACGGAAGAGACCACCACAGGAGTCATTCGTCTGCGCGCCATGGCGGCGGACAAAATGCTCAACTTCCCGGTGGTTGCCGTCAACGACGCCATGACCAAGCATTTCTTCGATAACCGCTACGGCACCGGTCAATCCACTCTCGATGGCATCATCCGCGCCACCAATGTTTTGCTGGCAGGCAAGAAGTTTGTGGTAGCTGGTTACGGCTGGTGCGGACGCGGTCTGGCATCGCGCGCACGCGGCATGGGTTCCATCGTGATCGTCACGGAAGTGGACCCGCTCAAGGCGCTCGAAGCGGTGATGGATGGCTTTGAAGTCATGCCGATGGAAGAAGCCGCGAAGGTTGGCGACATCTTCTGCACGCTCACCGGCGATATCAACGTGGTGGATAAGCATCACTTTGAAGTGATGAAAGACGGCGCCATCGTCGCCAACTCCGGGCACTTCAACGTCGAGATCAACATCCCGGCGCTGGAAAAGTTGTCGAAGGGCAAGCCGAATCTCGTGCGTCCGTTCGTGGATCAATACATCACCAAAGATGGACGCAAGATCAACATCCTGGGCGAGGGACGCTTGATCAACCTCGCGTCTGCCGAGGGGCATCCGGCTTCCGTGATGGATATGTCTTTCGCTAATCAAGCGCTGGCCGCGGAATTTATGGTGAAGAACGCCAGCAAACTGGAAAAGAAAGTCTATTCGGTGCCGGCTGAGATCGACGCCGAGATCGCCCGCATCAAACTGGAAGCGATGGGCATCAAGATTGACAAGCTTTCGGATGAACAATTGAAGTATCTCAATTCATGGCAAGAGGGAACGTAAGTCTTTACATTTCTGAATAGCGGTTTTAGGATGGCCTCGCGGATTTTTCGCGAGGCCATTAGTTTAGGCTAAGGACAACTCACTTTTACTTGTGTTACGCTTGAATCTGCGGCGCCTTTGAATGCTCTAATCTGATAGTAATGGCTGGTGGGGGAGGAGGTGTCTTACCCAAGATAGGGATGAAGGTTAGAGTCGTGGTGTCTACATATTGAAGAGAATTAGGTGGCAGGGTTGTTAATAGCGCAAGATTTCGCCCTACGTAAAGGCCGTCTAAGTTTGTGCTTGCCTCATTCCAAGTCAATACCACATGAACATTCTTGGTAAAAATCTGACCGGAAGATGTACATGACACGCTGGCATGGAAATTTGTGGGGGCAAGCGGTGCAAACGTTGAGGTAGATATACTTGGCAACCCAGGAGTCTTCGTAGGTTTTGCTGTCGGAACAGACGGTTGCGGATTATTGGCTGGTGCGGCAGTCATGCTTGCTTCAGGCACGGCGGGTGTCGCTGTGCTCGCTGGTGGAGCCGTATTCGCCGGTGCAGTTGTGTTACTGGGTGTTTGGAGCAACAGAGCCTGTGCGGTGATCGT
>DATCTP010000020.1:0-7239 GCA_036567885.1 Anaerolineales bacterium
CTGTCCCAGTTACCAGCAATTCACCGGCTCCGGTCAACCCGCTTGGATTTGCCGTGGTGTTCGGCATGTTGGGATTGGCAGGCGGCATGGTGCTTGCTCCGTGGCTCGACAAAGCCTATCAGCGCTTCATCGAAAAGGATCACGATGGAGGCAAAAATGACTGAGACGAAATTCTCCCGCCGCACATTCTTAAAAGTCGCGGGCGCCGCAACAGCCACCGTTGCCAGTCTACAGGTTGTCAAATTCGCAACCGCATCCGAAGAAACGCCAAGCGGCGGTCGTCAGTGGGTGATGGTGATCGATCAAAACAAATGCACGGGTTGCGGATACTGCGTGATGGCTTGCCGCGCTCACAACGATGTTCCGCCAAACATCACATGGAATCCGGTGCTTGCGGCTGGCACGGTTGCCGATAAAAAAGTTTTTCTGCCGCGTCCGTGTATGCAATGCACCCAAGCTCCATGCGTGGAAGTTTGTCCGGTGGGCGCCTCGTATTATCGCCCGGATGGAATCGTGATGATGGATTACGACCGCTGTATCGGATGCCGATATTGCGAAGTGGCTTGTCCGTACGGCGCGCGCTCTTTCAATTGGAAACAATTCACGGGTCCGAATCCGGCGGTGCCGGAGTGGGGCGAACCGGAAGTTCCGCGCCGCCCGCGCGGGGTCCCGGAAAAATGCGCGTTCTGTTATCAACGGATTGACCGCGGATTGAAACTTGGTCTGACTCCCGGCGTGGATAAAGATGCGACTCCCGCTTGCGTGGTGGTTTGCCCCACCGGTGCGCGCGTGTTCGGCGATATCAGCGATCCGGAGTCAAATGTCAGCCAATTGATCAATCAAAATTCCACTTTCCGCTTGCGCGAAAACTTGGGCACCAGCCCGCACGTTTATTACATTCCTGCCGAAGCAGACAAAATGGAGGGATAACCATGTTGAAAAAACTTCGCAAACAACTGACTTCGATTAAGTTAACGCCGTGGACGATATGGCTGGGCTTCCTCGGATTGGTCTTATTGACCGCATTGATCGGCGCCATCGTGGTCTTTTGGAACGGATTATGGATCACCAATCTTACCGACCTTGTGCCGTGGGGTTTGTGGATCACGATTGATTTGTCCTCGATTGCGTTGAGCGCGGGAGCATTCAGCTTATGCGCGGCAGTTTATTTGATCGGCTTGAAACGTTACGAACCGATTGCGCGCACCGCAACATTCATCGGATTGACCGGCTACAGCATGGCAATGATGGCTTTACTCCTCGACATCGGACGCCCGGATCGTTTCTGGCATTCGATGATTTATTGGAACGACAAATCATTGTTATGGGAAGTCACGATGTGCGTGTGTTTATATCTCACGGTTCTATTATTCGAGTCAATGCCTATTATTGCGAATTTAGAATGGTTGAAAAAGAAGTTCCCAAAACTGGCAGAGATGATGAGTCACGTACATCATTATGCGCCATACCTTGCGGTCGCAGGCTTATGTCTTTCGATGCTTCATCAATCTTCGCTGGGCGCGGTGTACGGTGTGATCAAGGCGCGGCCGTTTTGGTATAAGCCGGAGATGTCCGTGCTGTTCATGTTCTCCGCGATCATCGGCGGAATCTCTATGACATTATTCGCTTCGATGCTTGCCTCGCGTCTCACATCGCGCGCCAAGATCAACGATATATTGATCGAGCGCGTCGCGTACTTCGTGGCGTGGGCGCTGGTGGGCTATCTTTATATGCGCTTCTGGGATGTATGGGCACAGAACTACACCAACGAACCCGGACGCACGGAAGGTCTCCAAATGATCATCAGTGGAACGCTTTCCTTCAATTTTTGGATCGGTGAAATGATATTGGGCACGGTCATCCCGATGATCCTGCTGTTGACTCCGTACACGCGCAAGAATCCGTTCTGGCGCATGATTGCGCTTGGATTAGTAGTCGCTGGCGTTGTGGCATATCGCTGGGATACGAATCTTTCCGGACTGTTAGTGGTCATTTCCTATTTGCCGGGTCAACCGACCATTTCTTATACCAACTACATGCCATCGCTGATTGAGTTCATCACCGGTTCAGGCGTGATCGCGTTTGGTCTGCTTTCGTTTTCACTGGGTGTACGCTATTTGAGAGTCGTGGATCATCGTTTAACGAGTGAGGAACGCCAAACCGTTAAAGTGGAATCAACGGAACGAGTGCCCGCATAATTTAAATGTCATTGCGAGCGTTGGTCGAGTAGTGCTGAGCCTGCCGAAGCACGTACCGAGACCAAGCGAAGCAATCTCATTCTTCAAAGAGGAGATTGCTTACTCTTCGAGTACGATGTCGCTTCGCTCGCAATGACATCCAATATCAAAAGCAATTTTATTTTTCCGGCGCGCCGGCATCAATCCAAGCTTTGATGAAGGCTAATTCATCGGCGGAAAAAATCGCGAAGTGTTGTCCGCTGCTTTGAAGTTGAATCAGTTTACTGCTCGCTGAATTTTTTGGAATGATAACCGGTCCGCTTGAGCCGCCTTTCATCGCGCTGGCATAGGTGCTCAAATCCAATCCACCGGACGCGCCCACTCCGTGGCACGAACCACATCTCGCTTGGAACAGTGTCGAAGCGCCAGCCCATGTTAAAGAAGTTGGAGTCGGTATAGCGGCAAGAGTCGGCGTGGAGGTAGGCGGCAAAGGCGTCGGAGTTTGCGGAACATAAATTAAGTTGGCGGCCATTTCCGGTGGGATGGTGACGAGCGCAGTTTGTTCTCCATTCACAAATTCATATACTCCAAACAACATCACTATTCCTGCCATCACCGCAACCGGAAAATATATCCTCTTGCGTTTGCGAAGTGCGGCGGTCTCTACGATTTGACCTTCACCCGCTTTGAGATCCGCCAGTTCCAGCGGATGTTCATGGCGCATTTCCTCTTCGGATAACTTTCCGGTCCACATGGCTTGGTTGAAGCGCTTGATGTGAACGCCATACATGTGCCAGACGATGATTGCCAGCACCGCCAGAACCGCTTCCGCGCCGTGCGCGGCTTTGGCAGCGGGGATGAAATAACCGGGCAGGAATCTGGCTGTGATAATTGGATTCCACATCATAAAGCCGGTCGCGCCCATCACAAGGATTCCCCACACCAGCGCCCAATATTCGGCTTTCTCTTCAAACGTGTATCGTCCCATCTGCGGACGCGATTTGCCAATCCCAATGTTGTAGCTGAACGCCGCCCAAGCGTCCCAAATATCCTGCAGACTTGGCAGCATGGTCATCGGTAAATGAAGCACATAAATCTTGTAACTCAATTCCAGCACATGATAAATGGCGACCAGCATCAACATCGTCGCCGCCACATGATGAGTCAAGCGGAGGTTATCCACGCCGCCCCATATTTCAGCGAGCGTCAGCGATACGGGATTGAGCGCATACTTCTGCGCCAGACCGGTAATCGCCAGCGTGGTAAATGAAAGCAACATGACCACGTGTTGGATGCGGGATGAAAGCGAGAAGCGCACATACGTGCGGCGTCGAGGCGAGACCGGAGTTTGGTTGGTCATCCGCTGGAAGTTCCTTTACGTTCCCCGATCGCGCGCCGGACAAAATCGGCGATCACAAAGATCAACATCCCGCCGATCACCGCCGGAATGAGCAAGTCATAAAATAGATTGACAAAGAAAACCAATGGATATTTGGTCGGGCTGGCGCTGTAATGATCCATCCACGCCTCGGTAAAGTTCGCCGAGGTCACGTTGGGATGGCAACGTTGACATTTGGGCAGCAGGTTTTGTTTGATGGCAATTCCGGTCTTCGGATCGTTAACGTTGCCAATGTCATGCACGCCATGACAATCGGTGCAGACTGGTTTATTGGTGGGAGTATCCGGCGAGATTTGTTCGAAGATCGTCACGGTTGTGCCGTGGAAATCGGACACATACGTATTCAAGACTTGCGTGGAGATGCCGTACTTATTCATGATATCTGGATTGGAATGGCATTTGGCGCAGAGTTGCGGCGTATCGTTGTGGAAACGCACCGTGACCGGTGACTGAATGTTATGAACGCCGTGACAATCAATGCAGGTCGGCACATCGGGATTATTTTGGGTCAATGCCGTGCCATGTACGCTGTTCTTATACTGATCGTAAATGACGCTGTGGCAACGCGCGCATTTCTGCGGAATGCTCACACGAACATCCGGCATCAACTGTCCGGTTTTGGGATCCGTCATCCGCGTTTGCTGATGCGGGTTATGGCAATCGGTGCAGACCGCCGCATTGAAATTCCCAACCGAAAGCGCCTGCTGATGGACGCTGTCCAGCGTTTTATCATATTCATTGGCGTGGCAATTCTTGCAGGATGTATAAAGCTGAAGCGTCACATCGCGGGTTGTATTCGGTTGATAGGTGGGATGAGGATACGTTGTGATGTTCGTGTGGCAATCCACGCACGCCAGATTTTCCTCGTTGTGAACGCTTTGCTTGAACAGTGTCGGATCAATATAAAGGGAAAGCGTCTCGCCATCCGGCAGAGGTTTATTCAATCCCGGCTGGCTGTGACAACTGAGACAATAATCATCGGTTGGTTTATCTTGAACTGTAGATTGCGAAACTGTCTGAGTTAACTTTTCCGCCTCGGTCTTCGATGTGCAAACTGCCGCGCCTACGAGAATCGTCATCACGCCTAAAACGAAAAACACCGCTCGAAAACGCTTTGAAATCCTCTTCATCAATTCATTGCCTCAGGCGGAACGACAGGCATATGTTCCAATTCTAAGGAAATCCCAAATATAGCAAAGTGCCCTTAGTCACTTGTTGCGCATGACATAGACAAAATAAGCCTCCCTCTTTAGGATAGGATAAAATTAGCGAAGGTCGTGACAATCGGCTGAACGTTTTTCAGCCTCTATTAATCTCGACATGTAGAATGAAGATTGGTATAAGGTTTTTTTTATTGATGATTGGAGGCAGTTTATGGGACGCATGAAATTCATTATCGGCGGCGCGTTGATCCTTGCGGCGGTCGTCTACTTGATCTTCTCCGCGACGAAAGCCAACGCCGAATACTTTATGACCGTTGACGAGCTACAAGCCAAAAGCGCGGGCATCGCCGGTCAAAGCGTGCGCGTTTCGGGCGCGGTGGTCGGAGATACGATCCAATATGATGCAAAAACACTCACGCTGACCTTTGACGTTGCCCAAGTTCCCGGCGATCAGAAGGTAGTGGACGCGGAAGGCGGCTTGGCGGCGGTCTTGCACGCGGCTGTCGTCGACCCGAACCGGGCGCGGCTGAAGATTATTTATAACGGTCCCAAGCCCGACCTTCTAAAGAATGAAGCGCAAGCCATTATGACGGGTCATCTCGATGCGCAGGGAGTTTTCCACGCTGACGAATTACTGCTGAAGTGTCCAACCAAATATCAACAAGCGGTTCCCAACCAAGCAGGTTGATCGAGCAAGACCTGACAGGCTTTATCCCGTCAGGTCTTATTTTCTATGAGGTGTTTTTATGATTGCTGATTTCGGGTATGGAGTGCTCGTAATTGCGTTTTTGGTCGCGCTGTATAGCGTAGGCGCGGCGATTTATGGTGAAAGAACTAAATCTGCGAATTGGGTCGAGTCGGCGCGCCGCTCGATGTTATTGCTATGGCCTCTTATTTCTCTCTCCGCCGCATCCTTGATCTATCTGCTGATCACAAACCATTTCGAAGTTTCATTCGTGGATGAAGTAACCAGCCGCGAGATGCCAACCTATCTCAAGATCACGGCGTGGTGGGGCGGACAATCCGGCTCGTTGGTTTTCTGGTCCTGGCTGATGGCAGCGTTCGCTTCGCTTGTCACCCTTCGCAAATGGGATCGTGACCGCGAATTCCTGCCCTGGGTCATTGTGGTCACTTCGATCACTACGGCATTCTTCCTCGGTCTGGTTGTCTTTTATCAGAATCCATTTGCGTTTTACTGGGGCAATGCCAGCGGTATTGTCGTTGACAAGTTGGGGAATCCCATCACCAGTATGTTCGCACCCGTGGCAGGAGCAAGCATTTATACGCCACAAGACGGCAATGGATTGAATCCGTTATTGCGGCATCCCGGCATGATCATTCATCCGCCGATGCTTTATCTTGGATTCGTTTCTTTTGTGATTCCGTTTGCGTTTGCCATCGCGGCTTTGATCACGGGTCGCACCGATGACCGCTGGATCCGCATCACGCGCCGTTGGACGTTATGGGCTTGGTTATTCCTTTCGTGCGGTCTCGTGCTTGGCGGTCGTTGGGCATATGATGTGCTGGGCTGGGGCGGCTTCTGGGGCTGGGACCCAGTGGAGATCGCGGCGTTGATGCCGTGGCTGACCGGCACCGCGTTCCTTCATTCGGTGATGATCCAAGAGAAGCGTGGGTTGCTCAAACAATGGAATATGCTTCTGATCATCCTGACCTATTCCTTGATTATCTTCGGTACATTCCTGACCCGTTCCGGTGTGCTCTCTTCGGTGCATGCCTTCGCTGAAAGCGCCATCGGTCCCGCTTACTTCGCATTCATCGGTATCACTTTGGTTGTCTCCATCGCGCTGTTGATCTATCGCTGGCCCGATCTGCGCGGCGAAACAGAGATGAAATCCATGCTGTCGCGCGAGGCGCTTTTCCTGCTCAATAATCTGTTATTCATTAGCGTATTGGTGGTTTGCTTCTGGGGCGTAGTCTTCCCGTTGATTTCCCAAATTGTTACGGGCCAGACCGTTACTGTTGGACCGCCGTTCTATCAAACCGCGGTCGCGCCGCTCTTCGCCGGGTTGATGCTGCTCATGGGTGTCGCTCCGCTTTCAGCGTGGGGACATTCCAGCATCAAAACATTGGGACGCGCCATTTGGAAATCGGCAGTTGCCGCGCTGGTCATCACCGTAATTTTGTTCTTCACGTACACAAATAATGCCATTGCGTTGACTGGATTCTTTCTCGTTGCATTGGTTCTATTCGTCACCGTGCAGGAATTTTGGCGCGCCACGTTTGCCCGCATGAGAGCGCAGAATGAAAATTTCTTCGCCGCCTTTTGGCGTCTGGTGGGACGCGACCGAAGGCGCTACGGCGGTTACGTAATTCACATCAGCATGATGTTGATGGCAATCGGTATCCTGGGAATTAATGATTTTCAAACCCAGACTCAAGGCACTATATCTGTTGGACAATCACTATCACTCTCTGGTTATACAATCCAATATAAAGATATAGCGTCATGGAATGATAATTCTGCAGGCGTCGACTATAC
>DATCTP010000021.1:0-2877 GCA_036567885.1 Anaerolineales bacterium
CGCTCAAATCAACAATCAACTCATCTTCCGTGACTTTAACCCGGGTTGCCAGCGGTTCGATTTCAAGAGTCAAAGTATTCATGCCAAGCCTCCAATAACCGTGTTTCGTTCCTTTCGATAATGTGGACAATTTGATTCAACTCGTGACTGGCAAAGCCTTTGTTTTTTGCCAACACAGTGGGCGCAATCCAGAACTTCGCAATTCGGTGTTCATGCTTCACGTGAATATGCGGCGGCTCGCCCCGATCAGAACTGAAAAAGATAAAAGTATATTGACCTTCCTGAAAGACAGTCGGCATTTCGACTCTAATTTTATCACGCAGTTCATGAGCCGCATTCCCCTGTTCGAGGACTTCGCAAACGTGACCTATTCTTTTGGAACTCCAAGCTGAATCGTTCCGTCTACAACGCGAACCGGATAGGCGGGAATATCCACCACCGCGGGCATTTGTGTTACTTTACCAGTACGAACATCGAACTGCGCGCCGTGCCGCGGACAAGTGATGTTGTAACCTTCAAGATCGCCTTCACCCACCGGACCTTCGTCGTGCGAGCAAACATCGGCAATCGAAAAATATTGCCCGGCAATATTGAAGATCACAATCGGCTTGCCTTCGACATCCACGAACATCCGCTCGCCGTTCGGTAATTCGCTGGCTGGCGCGATCTCAACATACTCGATTTTTGATTCGTTTATTTGAGTGTAATTGAACATCGTATCCTCGGGCGGATGCCATTCGCCCCTACCGATTTATTCCACCAACTCATCGCTGGCTTCGCCCAAACCGTAGACGCCAGCTTTCAAGACTTTGAGCGAAAGCAATGCACATTTCAGACGCACCGGACCAAGGTCAATGCCAAGCAAATCAAGGATATCTTGCTTATTCAATGCTTTAACTTCATCCAACGATTTGCCGATCACTGATTCAAGCAACAGATCGGCGGAGGCTTGCGAGATGGCGCATCCATGCCCATCAAAACGCGCCTCGGTGACTTTACCGTCTTTATCCACACGCAGATCAATCTGGATGTGGTCGCCGCACAACGGATTGTTATCCGCAAATGAAATATCGTGCGGATCGAGTTTTCCGCGATACGATGGATTTTTGTAATGCTCAATGATAACTTCGCGATAGAGATCGTCCATAATTGTTCACCACATGTCGCTGCGAGCCTTCGGGAAGCAATCCGCACCTGAAACAGGAGATTGCTCACCTGCACTTGCAGCGCAGGTGCAAGTGTCGCTCCGCTCGCAATGACATCAATTATCCAAACACCTTCTTGACCTTGTAAATTCCTTCCACCAATTTATCCACTTCATCCTTTGTGGAATAAAGATAGAAGCTGGCGCGTGTCGTTGCCGTGATTCCAAATTTCTCGTGCAGCGGCTGGGCGCAATGATGACCGGCGCGCACAGCGATTCCATCCCGATCCAAAATCTGCGCCACGTCGTGCGGATGAATGCCGTCGAATGTAAACGAAGCCACGCCGCCCTTTTTATCAGCGGATGGACCAAAGATTTTCAGACCGGGAATTTCTTCCAAACGCTCCAGCGCATACCCGATCATCTCATGCTCATGCGCGGCAATCTCTTCCATGCCAATCGAAGAGAGATAATCCACCGCCGCGCCAAAGCCAACCGATTCAGCAATAGCCGGAGTTCCCGCTTCAAACTTGGAGGGGATTGTGGTCGGTCGGAAGGAACGAAGCTTGACTTCCTTGATCATGTCGCCGCCGCCCATGAACGGAGGCATGGCTTCGAGCAACGCGGTTTTTCCGTACAACGCGCCGATTCCGGTAGGACCGCACATCTTGTGCGCCGAAAAAGCCAGAAAGTCCACATCGAGTTGCTGCACATCCACTTTCAGATGCGGGACAGATTGTGCACCATCGAGAATCGTGATTGCGCCTGCCTCGTGAGCCATGCGAATGATTTCCGCGGCGGGCGTGATCGTGCCGAGAACGTTGGACATGTGCGTAAACGAGACCAGCTTCGGGTCCTGAGAAAGAAGCGAGCGATAGGCATCCAGATCGAGTAAACCGTCATCCGTCACCGGAATGAATTCGAGTCGAATGCCGCGCTCCGCCGCAAGAATATGCCAGGGAACCAAATTGCTGTGATGTTCCATCTCGGTCAGGATGACCAGATCGCCCGATTTGAGATTCGCACGCGCCCACGTGTACGCAACGAGGTTGATTGATTCGGTTGTGTTGCGCGTGTAAATGATTTGATGAGCCGACGGTGCGTTGATGAATTTCGCGATCTTGACGCGCGCCTGCTCGTACATGGCGGTGGCTTCCTCGGCAAGCGTATGCACGCCGCGATGGATGTTGGCATTAGAACGACGATAGAACACATTCATCGCCTCAATCACCGACTCGGGCTTTTGCGAGGTCGCCGTCGAATCAAGATAGACGACTTTGACGCCGGGATGAACTTCGCGGTCAAGGATGGGAAAATCTTTTCGGATTTGTTGAACGTTAAAGGCCATAACCATTTGATATTTCAAATCTGATCATCGAACATCGAATTCTAAATAATCACTAAAAATCAAACAATTCTTTTCTATTGTTTTTTTTGCTAGAACCTGATTCGCGGATTTGATCTGACATCAGCGGATACCATAAGATGCGGTCCGGCACCATCCAGCCATCGGTCAGGAAAACGTTCGAGCGGAATTGCACCGCCACCAATTTATTGTCCACCTGCACGACAATCCCTTTGACCCAGCCGCGCACCCGGTCACCGTTCTTTTCATGATCGCAAAAAACTTCGACGGTATCGCCGACTTGAAATTCATGTTCCACAGCTGGCGCATTCATGTATGTGAATTGAGGCGGTGTTGTACGCAGGATGCGGCGCTCTGCCGAGGTCAA
>DATCTP010000022.1:0-4607 GCA_036567885.1 Anaerolineales bacterium
TTTTTATTTTCAAGCGGAACAAATCAGCCATCCAGTTCGTCCACTGTTTTGGCTAATACGATATACTCTTCGATAAGGAGCTTTTATGAAACTATTGAATAGCATACGCATGATTTGGAAACCGCTCATGGCAGCGCTCGCTTTATTTATTGCTATTGCCGCATGTAGTGGATCGAATTCCGCCATACCAACCACCTCGCCCAACGAGGTCGCAACAGTGGTCGCCGCGACGATGGAAGCGATCCATGCGCAAGCCTCGCCGATATCGATGCCATCGACTTACGAGCCAGCGATCACTGCTACATCGATCGCTTCGCTTCTTCCGCCGACCCCGATCCTGCCTGCCGCGACCCGCATCAATTTCCTCACTGACGCGACTTCCGGAGTCGTCACGGGAACTATTTTGCCGGGCCAGAGTCTGTTTTACGTTCTCAACGCCGCACAAGGACAGCCGATGATAGCGATGGTCGATTCCTATAATCATGATGTGACGATGTCCGTCAAAACCGCAGGCGGCACATCTTTGCTCAATGGCGGACAAAACTTGAATACCTTGTTGCCGGTCACCGAAGATTATTATTTTACAATTCAGGGCGGCGCGTCCACCGAAAACTTTACGCTGACGATTGAGACACCTGCTCGAATCAGTTTTGCCATCGGCAAAAACAACGCGATCCGAACTGGAAAGACTTCGGGAGGGTATGTAATTTCCTATGTCCTCTTTGCACAGCAAGATCAATATATGGAAGTTGACCTGAATGGCGTTGCGAAAGACGCGGCATTAACAATTTACGGCTTCAGCGATGGACAGCCATACATCCGGTCAGTTACCGGCGCGACCACCTTCAGCAAGAAGCTGCCAAGCACTCAAGATTACATCATTGATATTGTGCCAGCCGCAGGCAAGGAAGTGAATTACACACTGGTAGTAACCGTAAAATAACATCACACAACGAATGTCTGCTATGAATCACCTTATAAATTCCACTTCGCCATACCTACTTCAACACGCGAACAATCCCGTGGATTGGTACCCATGGAGCGAAGAGGCATTAACCAAAGCGCAGGTTGAAAATAAACCGATCTTCCTCAGCATCGGTTACGCGGCGTGTCACTGGTGCCATGTAATGGCGCATGAAACCTTCGAAGACCCAGCCATCGCCGCGATCATGAATGAACATTTTATTTGCATCAAAGTGGATCGCGAAGAACGCCCTGACCTCGACAGTATTTACATGCAAGCCACACAAGCATTGACCGGTTCCGGCGGCTGGCCCATGTCGATTTTTCTCACGCCCGACCTGCATCCGTTTTATGCCGGGACATATTTTCCGCCTGTGCCGCGTTACAACATGCCGTCCTTTCGCGATGTTTTATTGGGAATTTCCAACGCATGGCAAAATGAACGCGGCGAAATTGATCGCGTGGGAAATCAACTCGTTCAACAGCTGCAACAAACTTTATCAGCCCAAACCCAAAACGAAGGCTTATCACGGGAAAATCTAAATCAAATCACCACAGCGATTCTGGATAATTACGATTGGGGATACGGCGGCTGGGGCGCGGCGCCAAAATTCCCCCAGCCGATGACCATCGAATATTTATTTCATCGGTCTTTATCGGAACCAGCGCGCCGGGAAACGATTTTGAAAACCGCGCTTCACGCGCTCAAAGCCATGGCGCGCGGCGGTATGTACGATGTGGTCGGCGGAGGCTTCACCCGCTACTCCACCGACCACTTCTGGCGCGTGCCGCATTTCGAAAAGATGCTTTACGACAATGCTCAGCTGGCGCTGGTTTATCTGCATGCCTGGCAAATCACGCGCGAACCCTTCTTCCAACGCGTGGTCATCGAAACACTTGATTTTGTAAAGCGCGAACTGACTCATCCCGATGGCGGTTTCTTTTCATCGCTGGATGCGGACTCGGAAGACGAAGAAGGCAAGTTTTATGTTTGGACCAAATCAGAAATTCGAGAAGCCATTGCAGACGATTCGGATTTCGAATTTGTCAGCGCCGCATATGGAATAACCGAAAAAGGAAATTGGGAAGGAAAAATTGTTTTGCAGCGTGTGCTGGATGATGCATCGCTCGCCACCCGCTTCAAAATAGATGGGGAAGCGGTACCCATTAAATTATCAGACTGCCATTCCAAACTTCTCTCCGCGCGTGCTGGGCGCGTCCGCCCCAAAACTGATAAAAAGATATTAACTTCATGGAACGGTTTAATGCTTCAGTCATTTGCTGAAGCCGCGCGTGTTCTGGATGATGACGAGAAAGCATCTGAATATCTTATATTGGCTACCCGCAGCGTAAATTTTCTGTTGAATAATCTTTACGTGAACGGCAAATTGCATCGTTCATGGCATGATGGAAAAGTAACCAATGAGGTTTTCCTTGAAGATTATGCTTCGCTGATAATCGGGTTGATTGAACTATATCAAACCGACTTTGATAATCGCTGGTTCGTTGCAGCAACTGAATTAGCCGATGAAATGCTCCTTCGCTTTACCGATTCGAGTGGAGGGTTTTTCGACACTCCCGATGATGGAGAAGCATTATTGATTAAACCCAAAGACTTGCAAGACAACGCAACGCCATCTGGCAATGCGCTGGCTTGCGAGGCGTTATTAAAGTTATCAGCGTTCACGAACAAAGTGGATTATCGTGATGCGGCGGAGAAATCGTTTTGTTTGATAACCGATATAGCGCTCCGCGATCCGATGGGATTTGCGCGCTGGCTATCCGCCACGGATTTTGCTCTCGATAACGGCAAGCAGATTGCGGTTTTGTCCGACACGAAAGATGATAATTTGCAGGAGCTGATTCAATTTATCCAATCAAAATATAATCCAAACGCCATCGTTGCGGCATCCACTTACCCTCCACCGAAAGACGCGCCCGCGTTATTAATGGATCGTCCGCTAAGAGAAAGCAAAACTACAATTTATGTTTGCGAACATTTTATTTGCAAGCAGCCGGTAAATTCCATTCAAGAACTGGAAAAATTACTTTAATCCAAAATAAAAATTTCGTGAGTTTCAATCTTCATACCGGCCTGAATTTTCTGAGTATAATGTGACGGCAAAATTCAATCAGCCCGAATAAGGAGAGAAATGAATATCAAGCAACGAATCATTTCAGCGATGATGATCTTTTTTATCGCGGCAGGGTGCGCTGTTTCCAAATCCCAGTCGAATAATGCTTCCAGCGGTTTGCAAGGCATTCATAAAATCCAGCACATCGTTGTGATCATGCAGGAGAATCGCTCCTTCGATTCTTACTTTGGCACGTATCCGGGTGCGGATGGAATCCCGATGAAGAACGGCGTTCCCACCGTTTGCTCGCCGGACCCGGTGACCAAACAATGTGTCAAGCCTTATCACGATCCAAGCGCAATCAACACCGGAGGCGGTCACGGAGTTGGCGCTTATCTGGTGGACCTTAATGGCGGGAAGATGGACGGCTTTGTCGAAGCGCAACGAAACGCCATTCAGAATTTTTGCTCAGACAAGCAAGACCCGAACTGCGTTACGAACATGAGTGGAAGTCAGCCTGATGTGATGGGTTACCATGACTCGCGCGAAATTCCAAACTATTGGAACTATGCACAGAATTTTGTGCTTCAGGATCATATGTTCGTACCCAATATTTCCTGGAGTCTGCCATCCCATCTTTTCATGGTATCGGAATGGTCCGCGAAATGCACGAGCCATGATCCGATGAGTTGTACCAGCAACGTGGATCACCCTGATCAAATCGTCATTGGCATGAAACCATATCAACGGCCAACGTACGCCTGGACCGATTTGACTTACCTGCTGTATAAAAACAATGTGTCGTGGGCATATTATGTGGCGAATGGAACCCAACCGGATTGCGTAGACCCCGAAGAGGTGGCATGCAATCCCCTACCCCAGAATGCTAAGACCCCAGAGATTTGGAATCCACTTCCTTATTTCGATACGGTTCACGCCGACAATCAATTAGGCAACATTCAACAACTGAATAAATTCTACACTGCCGCCCAAAACGGCACGCTTCCCAGCGTATCTTGGATCGTTCCAAACAACCCGAACAGCGAGCATCCGCCATCATCGGTCACGACGGGTCAGACTTATGTCACCGGTTTGATCAACGCTATCATGCAGGGTCCGGATTGGTCGAGCACGGCGATATTTTTGGCATGGGATGATTGGGGCGGCTTTTACGATCATGTGGTTCCGCCAACAGTGGATGTAAACGGATACGGGTTCCGCGTGCCTGCCCTTGTGATCAGTCCCTACGCAAGGAAAGGCTACATTGACCACCAGACTCTTAGCTTTGATGCATACGTCAAATTCATTGAGGATGATTTCATAAACAGTCAACGCATTGACCCGGCAACCGATGGTCGTCCTGATCCGCGTCCGACGGTGCGGGAAAATGTATCCATCCTCGGCGATCTGACTCAGGATTTCGATTTCAATCAGGCGCCGCGCCAGCCTTTGGTATTGAATCCAACTCCAGGTCCAGGTTTGACACAACAAATCAAAACATTTTTTAAGCGCATTCTGCAATTCCTGCACCTTATTCCGAGTTAGAATTACTTTTGCAAAGCACCGTGT
>DATCTP010000023.1:0-2652 GCA_036567885.1 Anaerolineales bacterium
CCCGCCAGCAAAATAAGACCCAGCAAGATTTGAAGCACATGCTCCATTCCCGTGAATATCAGTCCGATGATGTTCATCGCCAGTAATATGACGATAACCAAGAAAGCCTTTACTCCGGGCCGATCTTTAAGATCGTCACCAAGGATCATGCCAAACAAGTAACCGCTGACAGCAATGATTCCAAGACTTATAATGAGATTGATTGCGAGAGGAGCAAATTGCTCTATCCCCAATAAGACAAATGGGACAAGCAGAAACGGCCAAAGGATGGAAGAGGAAGGCGACGCGGGTTCTCCCAGATTGATACCATACGTTCCTTTTAATATGTTCTGAGCCAGTCGTAGGTGGATATAAGGATCATCGAGTGAATAAACAAATACACCGTTATTGTATTTTAAGATAACGAACAGTTCAATCAGGAATACAATAACCAAAAGAAGATAAGGCAACCATGCAAAAAAGGATTTGCGAAAATGGTCTGTCATCAATCCCCAAGTTTTGCGGGTATTTCAATATACGCTCCGCGCCGCTCTTCGGGTAATGCGGAAGCGATGATAAACATCAAGCGATCTGTTAATGCCGCAGGGTCTTCGCCGGGTTTCGGCAAAAACGGCGGAAGAAAAGTCACGCTCACCCGCGTGCGGCGCGGAAAATGTTTAAAGAATTCATCGCTTCCAGTGATCGCCATCGGCAGGATGGGACAATTGGATTCGATTGCTAAACGCGCCGTACCAGTTTTTGCAATACCCAATCCATTCCCTTTGGAACGATGTCCTTCGGGGAACATACCCAGCGTTTGTCCATGCTGTAAAACTTTGAGCGCGTGACGCATCGCCCACGCGTCCTTTTCGCCGCGATAGACCGGGAACGCGCCCGCATTACGGAAGACGATATCAATCAGAAAAAACTTGAACAACTCGGCTTTGCCCAT
This sequence comes from Anaerolineales bacterium, assembly GCA_036567885.1. Classification (GTDB taxonomy): domain Bacteria; phylum Chloroflexota; class Anaerolineae; order Anaerolineales; family Villigracilaceae; genus Fen-1038. Next base: position 932 of record DATCTP010000023.1, read on the forward strand.
AAAGAAAATCACGCGCGGCAAGGCAAGTTGCATCGGCACGACATCCCAATTCGTGACATGATTCGAAGCCACGATCAGCGCGCCGTTCGGCGGGACATTTTCCATGCCATGCACTTCGAGTTTCATAATTAAATGGAACGCTTGCACCAAACTCCAGCGAATGAATCGTCGGAGCGAGGTCTCGTGAAAGACAAATTGCTTCTGGTCACGCGGGTCGAATTCGATGGTTTCAGATAAAGTCAAGACTAATTCTCCAAAGGATTTGCGATTATACTTGTTGTTGCATTACAAATCAATTTACCGCGAAGCACGCAAAGTTCGCTAAGTTCTTTCTATGTTCTTTTCTTCGCGCTCTTAGCGTCCTTGGCGGTTAATAATAAAACCCCAGGAGTAAAAAATGGATACAACGATTGAAAGCATTTCAGCTATCGAAATTCTCGATTCACGCGGCAACCCGACCGTTGAAGTAGAAGTCATGTTAGCCGATGGCGCGTGGGGACGCGCCGCCGTTCCATCCGGAGCCTCAACCGGCGTGCACGAAGCCCTTGAACTGCGCGACGGCGATAAGAAACGTTTCGGCGGCAAAGGTGTGACCAAAGCCGTTGCCAATGTCAACGGCGAAATCGCCGAAGACTTGTTCGGCTGGGACGCGGCGGATCAGAAAGCCGTCGATGCAGAATTAATTAAATTAGACGGAACCCCCAACAAGTCGAAGTTGGGTGCGAATGCGATTCTCGGAGTCAGTCTCGCAGTCGCGAAGGCATCCGCTAATTCATTCGGCCTGCCTTTGTATCGTTATCTCGGCGGCGTGTACGCGCACGTCATCCCGGTCCCGATGATGAACATTTTGAATGGCGGCACACACACCAATTGGCAATCCACCGACATGCAGGAATTTATGGTGATGCCGCTCGGCGCGCCAACGTTTGCAGAAGGCTTGCGCTGGGGCGCAGAAATTTATCACGCGCTCAAATCGGTTTTGAAGGATAAAGGTTATGTGACTCTGGTCGGCGATGAAGGCGGATATGCTCCCGCTCTCAAAGCCAACAACGAAGCGATTGAAGTAATTCTCGCCGCCATCGAAAAAGCCGGATTCCAAGCGGGGCGCGGTAAGGATGTTGCGATTGCGCTTGATCCCGCCGCGTCAGAACTTTACGAAGAAGATACAAAGACGTATAACCTTCGCAAAGAAGGCAAGAAGCTGACTGGCGAGCAGATGGTTGAGTTCTGGGCAAAGTGGATCAAGGATTATCCGATTGTTTCGCTAGAAGACGGACTCGCGCAGGATGATTGGGCTTCATGGATTCTCATGAACAAGAAGATGGGGGATCAAATCCAGATCGTCGGCGACGATTTGCTAGTGACGAATCCCGAACGCGTCCGCCGCGGGATCGAAGACAAAACTTGTAATGCGCTGTTAGTGAAGTTGAATCAAATTGGCTCGGTTACTGAAACCATCGAAGCGGTCGAGCTTTGTCACCGCGCGGGATGGCGAACGGTTGTTTCTCATCGCTCCGGCGAAACCGAGGACGCGACGATTGCCGATCTGGCCGTCGCATTGAACACCGGTCAGATCAAAACCGGTGCGCCCGCACGTTCTGACCGCGTAGCAAAATATAACCAATTGCTCCGCATCGAATCGGAGCTAGGAGATGAAGCCAAATACGCGGGTTGGAACGCGCTAAAACAAGCATAACAATCATCACGCCGTCCAATTGGAC
>DATCTP010000024.1:0-4089 GCA_036567885.1 Anaerolineales bacterium
CTCTTCCTCACCGCCAGGCACGCGGTGCCGGTTTTCCGCAAGGCGGGCGGCGGTTACGGATGTGTCGGTGACATCATCGTCGGCGTAGTTGGCGGATTGTTAGGCGGCTGGATTGCCTCCTATTTCTTCCATATGGGCGACGCGATGACAGGCATCAACTTTGAATCCATTCTGGTTGCGTTCGTCGGTGCAGTGATATTGGTGATCATCCTGCGCCTGGTCAGTGGAAGAAGGGTGTAAGTGGCTTTCTGAAGGAGTATGAATGACGGAGAACTCGTTAAGAATCCTGCTTGTTTATCCGGAATTTCCGGACACCTTTTGGAGTTTCAAACACGCACTTAAGTTTATCCACAAAAAGGCTGGTGCGCCGCCGCTCGGTCTATTGACCGTAGCGGCCATGTTGCCTTCCGGTTGGGATAAACGGCTGGTTGATCTCAACGTGACCCATCTCACGGATGAAGATTTGGTATGGGCTGATTATGTTTTCGTCAGTGCCATGATCGTGCAGCGCGAATCGGCGCGTGCCGTCATCCACCGCTGCAAATTAGCTGGCGTGAAAGTGGTAGCAGGCGGCCCGCTCTTCACGATGGAACACGAGCAATTCCCGGATGTGGATCACTTCGTCTTGAACGAGGCGGAGGAGACTCTAGCGCCGTTCGTGCGGGACCTGTTAGCAGGTCAGGCTCGACGCGTTTACTCGTCTGACGAATATCCCGATATCCACCAAACTCCGGTTCCGCTTTGGCAGTTGGCAAATCTCAAAAATTATGACACGATCAGCATTCAGTTTTCGCGCGGCTGTCCCTTCAATTGTGACTTTTGCAATGTGACCGCGCTGTTGGGACATCGTCCGCGCACCAAAACTGCCGCGCAAATCATCGCCGAGTTGGACAGCCTCTACGCGCTGGGCTGGCGCAAGAGCATCTTCTTTGTGGATGATAATTTTATCGGCAACAAGAAGCAGATCAAGTCTGAGGTCTTGCCAGCTTTAATAGAATGGCGCAAGGGTAAAATCGGTATGCCGTTTAATACAGAAGCCTCCATCAATTTGGCGGATGATCCAGAGTTGATGAGTCTTATGACACAAGCCGGGTTCGACACGGTCTTTGTCGGCATCGAAACGCCCAATGAAGACAGCCTGATCGAATGCAGTAAAACCCAAAACAAAGGCCGCGATCTGGTGGAGAGCGTCAAGCGACTTCAGCGTGCAGGTCTGCAGGTGCAAGGCGGATTCATCGTTGGGTTCGACAATGATTCGCCTTCGATCTTCCAACAACAGATTGATTTCATTCAGAAGAGCGGCATTGTGACGGCCATGGTCGGCTTGCTGCAAGCCCCTTTGGGAACTCACCTATATGAGCGTATGCAAAAAGAAGGCCGCCTGGTCAATGAATTTTCAGGCGATAACGTGGATGGCTCAACCAACATCATCCCCGCGATGGGCTTGGGACCACTGCGTGAAGGCTATCGCAAGATTCTAAGTCAGATCTATGCGCCCAAGTTTTATTACGAGCGCGTTTTGACTTTTCTGCGCGAATACCAGCCGCCCAAAATCAGAGTTCAATTCGAGCCGCAATATATCCTGGCTTTGGGACGATCGATTTACCAGCTTGGGATTCGCGGTGTCGAACGCGTCCAATACTGGCGGCTCTTTTTCTGGACCTTATTCCGGCGGCCACGCTTGTTCCCACTGGCGATCACATTTGCAATCTATGGTTTCCATTTTCGCCAAGTGATCGAACTGCACGTCAACTGAGTGCGAAGGGCCCAACTTATGGGTATAAAAATTCTAAAACGTATCAACAGCACTCGCTAATCTTTGCAATAAATCAAAATTGGAGGCACGATGAAAACCCGAAAGTGGTATGTAATCACTGGCAGCTTTGTCTTATTCCTGGCGATTCTGTCCTGTAATATTATGGTACCTCCAGCCAACACTCCCTTCGCCCCTGGAACAATGGTCGTTGAGACGCTCACTGCATTAGCGGCTATCAACACCAATAGTACATTGACGCCTGCTGCATCTCCAACGAATACAAGTACTCTTAGCGCGATAACGACGGTGCAAAGCCCGCTTGTTATCAAAGATACGCTTTGCTGGCTAGGCCCTGGTCCTGATTACGTTGTATCGAGTTCCATCCTAACGGGCACAAGTGTGGTCCTCCTTGGCAAGGGAAGCATTCCAGGTTGGTGGATCGTCAATGATCCCACGTACCACGATCCATGTTGGATTTATCAGCAGGATCTGCAAATAGACCCCAACTATGATCTATCCAACTTGCAGACTTTCTATCCGCCTTCTACACCTACGCCAACCCTTACATCGACCCCGAGCCCAACCCTCATACCGACCTCTACTCGCACGCCGACGCCCACGCCCTGATGTGAGCAATTCTCGAGCCAGGCGAGTGAGCGAATTTCTATACGCTTAGAAATCAGGCAGAATAAAACCGCCCAATTTAATGGTGCAGAACATAAGTTGATTTTGCAAGCAAAAACGACAAAGAGAGGTGTACGGAATATGAATAGAAGCGCAATTTCCCTGGGACGCATCCTCGGAATCCCAATTGGACTGGATTATTCCTGGTTCTTGATTTTTGCATTGTTGACCTGGTCATTAGCCACGAGTTACTTTCCGGCAGAATTCAAGAATTGGTCCGTGACGCAGTATTGGATCGTGGGCGCGGTAACGGTTATCCTAATGTTTGTCAGTGTACTATTGCATGAGTTGGGACATTCGGTGGTGGCATTACGTTACAAGGTGCCAGTACGCAGTATCACGCTCTTCATTTTTGGAGGCGTTGCCCAAATCGGAGCCGAACCGCCCAGCGCCATTGCCGAATTCTGGATTGCCATTGCGGGTCCTATCACGAGTTTTGCTTTGGCCATTCTCTTTGGCCTACTACAATCTCTGGTCGGCGCACTTGGCCCGCTGCTTGCAATTGCACAGTACCTTGCTTATATCAACGGCGCCTTGGCTCTCTTTAATTTAATCCCAGGTTTCCCATTGGACGGTGGTCGAGTCTTCCGGGCCATTCTCTGGGGAACCACACATAGTTTGCGCCGAGCTACCCTTATCGCTGCAAACTTGGGCCGATTTATTGCGTTTCTATTTATCGTTGTGGGAGTGTGGCAGATATTCATCGGTAATTTTGGCAATGGCTTATGGATTGCCTTTATAGGTTGGTTCCTGGAAAGCGCAGCCTCTTCACAGATTCGCCAGCAAACCATCTATGACCTTTTGGAAGGTCACCATGTAGCCGACACCATGCGTCGCGACTACACCGCGATCATGCCTGATACTACGCTAGAAGAATTAATCCATAAGCATATTCTGGGGAACGGTCAACGCAGTTTAGTGGTCAAACAGGATGACCGAGTTGCTGGCTTACTGACGTTGCATAATGTTAAAGCCGTCCCATCTTCTGATTGGTTAACCACAACAGCCGCTCAAGTGATGATACCGGTTGCAAAAATGAAATGGATAAAGCCTGATGCAGAGTTGGTGGAAGCTTTGGGAGAAATGGACCGAGACGGCGTTAATCAGTTGCCGGTGATGACGGGCGATCAGATTCTGGGCATCCTCGGCCGTGACGATGTAATCAGCTTTTTGCGTACCTTGAGCGAGCTCAGCCGGCACTAAAACCATCCTCTGGCAAGATGCGCCGGATTCGCTGTGCGGCATGCGCTGGATTATGCAAGATGCGATTGGCGTGAAAATAAACATGCCATTGATACGGTTGTACATTTAAAAATAGGAATAGGATGCCCCAAACGCCAAACGATGAACAACATTTTACGGGTTCCGAAGTCGTCAGAGACATTGTGATCGGAATGTCTGATGGACTAACCGTTCCCTTTGCACTCGCAGCTGGGCTCTCCGGGATTGCCAACTCGACCACCATTGTCATCACGGGAGGGCTGGCGGAAATTGCAGCAGGGGCCATTGCCATGGGTCTGGGTGGCTATCTCGCAGCCAAAAACGATGGCGAGCATTACGCCCGCGAACGGAAAATCGAACGACACGAGGTAGAGACAATCCCTGCCAAAGAAATAATGGAGGTGGAGCAGTTGCTAATAACCTCCTAT
>DATCTP010000025.1:0-4205 GCA_036567885.1 Anaerolineales bacterium
ATACGCGTCGGTATCGAACGCGGCAGAACGGACTACGCGCTGGGCGCCGCTCTCGGGTCCAAGCGGATCGTTGGATGGAGACGCGACATAATAATTTGCATCATACCAATCGGCGACCCATTCAAAAGCGTTGCCTTCCATATCGAATGCGCCGTAAACACTTTTGCCTTTTGGATAATTCGTCACCGAAGTTAAATCGCCCACGCATTGACCAAAGTTCGATAGATCGCAGGTCGGCTTGTCATTGCCCCACGGATAGATATTTCCATCCGGACCGCGTGCGGCTTTTTCCCATTCCGCTTCGGTGGGCAGACGAGCATGGGCAAACTTGCAATAGGTCGCGGCTTGATCGTACATCACGCCGACCACGGGTTTGTTGGCATATGCCGGATCACCGAAGTTCGGATTATCCGTTCCATCCGGTGAAGTGCAATAACCCACATCGAAACAAAATTTATATTGCGCGTTCGTGACCTTGGTGCTGTAAATCCAAAAATCGCCGACTGCGATTTCATGCTGTGGGTTATCCTTCCCTTTGGGATCGCCCATCATGAACGAACCGGAGGGAACAGCAACCAGCGTCGCTCCATCCACATACGGATAATTCGCACCGATTTGAATCGGCGGCGGCACAACCTTGACTGGCGTCGCGGTGGGCGTTGGCAGAACTGCCGTTGGAGTCGGCACAGGCGTTGTGGATCGAACGCACGCGCTCAATAAGGCAATGGTTATCGTGAAGAAAAGGAATCGTTTCATTTTTATTTCCGGTGGTTGTTCAAGGAAATTATATCCCTTTAGGAATTGTCATATGACAATCAGACGAATGACAACATTAAACAGGACTTTCTACCTTTAGCCGCAGTTAATCTTTATGCGGTAAAATTCATCTATTCTTGATAGGAGGCTGAAATGCCCTTTGGTATACAACCTATTCATATTGTGATCGTTGTCATCGCCGCCCTGATCATTTTCGGACCGAAACGCCTGCCCGAGGTGGGACGCTGGGTGGGACGCTCGATCACCGAATTCCGCAAAGGCACGCAAGAGATGACTAGCGCTCTGCGCGAAGGAATGACGGAGGCGCAACTGGCCGAACAACAGAAGAACACCATTGGCAATCCTAGTCCGGTTCAGTCTGTGCCGACCGGTAATGCGACCAACGCGTCTGCCAACAAATTCTGCATCAAATGCGGCGCACCGAATCCACAAGAGGCACTTTTCTGCAACAAGTGCGGTAACCCATTCCAAGCCCAGTCATAAGTCCGAGAACGAAGCGCCCGAATCGAAACAATCAACGCTGGTTGAATTATTGGTTCCTCATTTATGTCAGATAAAACCATGAGTTTTTTCGATCATCTCGAAGAACTGCGGATGCGAATCATTTATTCGGGCGCGGCGATTCTAATCGTGACGGCAGTCGCTTTCTTCTTCTCCGATCCGCTTCTCAAACTATTGCTTTTGCCCTCGGGCGGACTACAACTCAAAGCCTTCGGTTTGATGGACGGCTTTATGATCAAATGGCGGATCGCGTTGTACGCCGGGGTGGTCGGCGCGTTCCCCGTTTGGGCATATCACGTATATCGTTATATCAGTCCCGGCTTGAAGGATGATGAACGCCGGGCTATTTTTTCTCCACTGATCGCCGCCTTCATCCTATTTATATTGGGTTCGCTCTTCGGATATTATTTATTGTGGGGAATGATCCGCGTCCTGATCCAACTTTTTCCCAGCGAAGTGCAATTCCTGCCCGCCGCCGACGATTACATTTCATTCGTGACCTTTTTTATGCTGGCTTGCGGTATAGCGTTTCAGTTGCCGACCGTGTTGGTGATTCTCGTCCGCTTGCGAATCGTGACGGCATCCACTCTTCGCCAGCAGCGGCGCATCGCTTATTTCATTTTGTTTGCGTTTGCAGAAATCATTACACCGGTTTCCGATCCCATCGTCGCACCGTTGACCGTGATGGTGCCATTAATTATCTTATACGAGATCAGTATTTTCGCGGCACTGCGAATCGAATCAGGGCGGGAGAAAGATCTTCAACCAGGCACAAACGCTTAACTATCAAATTGCGAATTAGTTGCTTTGAACGAAGGCCGATAATTTCAGAAATAATACTGATAGAGAACATCGATTCGATTTCAATATCGATAAAAATATTATGTAAGAAAATACTTCGAGTAGAAGGGTTTTAAGTTTTGAATTCGAATCGCGTCCATCTAACTTCCGCACTGTTAGCAATCATGATTGCTCTAGGAACTTTGGCATATGGAACCATTTATGCTCAATCCATGGAGCAAAAATATATTCATGCACTGACTTCTTTGAGGCTGTCGCAATCCAATATCGGCTCCGCATTGCAACAAGCAGCTTTTCAGCAGTCCGATCTGTTAATGATATATGGCAGTTCTGAAATGGTGATCGAAGATACGACAACTGTGATGACGTATGGCGGTTCAAAAGTAAAGATTGATGGCACGCCATATGGAGCTTCTCAATTCTTCCAATATTATCCTACGGGCTTTAACATTTACGAAATTGCCGAGGGTGGGACGTCTTCATTGAACATTGCCCAGGCTTTAGCTGCCATCGGTCCGCAATTGCGCGGCAAAAAAGTAGTCATTTCTTTCACGCCCACAATCTACCATAAAGAGGCAGTGAGTTCATCGGCTTATGCCGGGAATTTTTCATTACTGCATGCCAATGCTTTGATTTTTAATCCTTATCTCAGCATAAAAACCAAACAGATCGCTGCCCGGCGAATGATTGAATACCCGGAAACGTTGAACAAAGATCCGGTTCTCAAGTATGCCGTCCGATACTTGGGTTGTGGATGCCGATACAGGTCTTATCTTTATCTCATCGCTTGGCCGCTCGGCATGGTAGATACTTGGGTCATCCAATTGCAGGATCACTGGGAAGTATTGGATTACATTTGGAAACATCCGAATTTGAGTTCCCAAGTTATTCGCAAGCCTGAACAGATTGATTGGTCAACACAAATCGCACAAGCAACGATGACGCAAGCTGTGCATTCGAGTAATAATCCGTACGGCATTGAAAATTCTATATGTGACGCTTATTATTCAAAGATAATGACAGTGCCCCAAAAGCCCGCCTCTGCCGATTATTCGTTCCTCAAAAAGTTGAACGATTCACAGGAATGGACGGATTTTGATTTGGTTCTGCGAGTGCTGAAGGAAGCAGGTGCACAACCGCTCATTTTGAGCCGGCCGCTCGACGGTCCAATATGGAACTTTAGGGGCTTGTCCAAGTGGGCGCGCAAACAATATCATGTCAAACTGCAAAATGCAGTTTCACCGTATGGCTTTCCAGTCATAAGCTTTGTCAATCACGAAGGTGACCGATATTTTAGTATTGACCAGTGGTCACATACCAGCCGGGAAGGGTGGGTGTACATAGATATGAGTTTGGATGAGTTTTTTCATAGACAGATTCATTAATTCAAAACCAGCTGAAAAGACTGCGTTCACGCCGATAGGCTTAAGCCTCAGCAAGGTTAAAAGTCAAAGAAAGAAAAGGTTCTGCTATGAAACACTCACATTTTGCATTTCTTTTGGATCTTCTGCACACGGCTTGCCAGACACAGCCAACGGTGACTCCTGTTCCTCCGGTGAACACGCCGGTTATAGTAAAGCCTCAAGCCACTAGCGTTAGCAAAAGCACGCCGACGGCGGTATTGACCTCCACGCCAACCGGGCCTGTGGTTCACAGCAGTAGTTCAGATTCAAACGCCAGCGATCTCATCGTGGTGAAAGATCAATTCATTGCAAATGACAGTTTGATGATTGATGCAATTACCGCGGCGCAAGCCGGTTATATCGTGCTATATTTTGATAAACAAGGAAAATCGGGCGGAATCCAATTTGGATCGCAAGTGATTTCTGCTCGCATCCCAGCGGGCAAAACCACCAATATGGTAATTCCCCTTGGTCAGAATCTCAATCCCTCGGTGAATCCAACCAACCTTCCCGGCACGCAAATGGATGCGGTGCTCCAAAGCAATCCCTCAAACTCGAACACGATGGTCCACGATAACGGCAAACTGGTCTGGGTTCGATTCACTATTCTGACAGGTAATGGAGTCTGCAAGTTCTGCGCGTTTTTGACTACTACTCCTTAGCATTGATTCGTCCAATAAAACGATTACCGCGGCAATGATCATGTCAAATAAAATGCCCTCG
>DATCTP010000026.1:0-2660 GCA_036567885.1 Anaerolineales bacterium
TGAAATCCATTCGCCTTCGCGAACTGTTTTGTTATCAACGGTCATGACGCGTTTTTCAAGATCAATCTTGATCATCGACGCGCCCACGATGCAAGGAATACCGAACTGCCGAGCCACCACTGCGGCGTGAGAAGTCGCGCCGCCTTCACTGGTCAGCACACCTTTCGCGGCGATCATGCCATGCACATCATCCGGTTTGGTGAACGGACGAACCATGATGACATCCTGCTTTTGTTCCTTCGCCATTTTCTCAGCGGTATCCGCATCGAAATAAACCTGACCGACCGCTGCACCCGGCGAAGCATTCACACCTTTGGCAAATAACTTGGCTTCCTTCTCCGCATTCTTCAACGCATTCGAGTCAAACTGCGGATGAAGCAAGGTATCCACCTGCTCCGGCGTGACGCGCTTCACCGCTTCATCACGCGTGATGAGTCCTTCGTTCGCCATATCCACGGCGATCTTTACCGCCGATTTCGCAGTGCGTTTGCCAACGCGCGTTTGCAGCATCCACAACTTGCCGCGCTCGATGGTGAACTCCACATCCTGAATATCCCTGTAATGTGTTTCCAGTTTGGCAGTGATATCCATGAACTGTTTGTAAGCCTGCGGCATATATTTCTTTAGGTTCTCAATCGGGTCGGTGTTGCGGATACCCGCCACCACATCTTCGCCCTGCGCGTTGAGCAGATAATCGCCCATCATCTTCTTTTCGCCGGTGGATGGGTTGCGCGTGAACGCCACACCAGTCCCGGAGTCATCGCCCATGTTGCCGAAGACCATCGTCACGATGTTGACCGCGGTTCCGAGATCGTGCGGAATACCTTCATGATTTCGATAATCCACCGCCCGCTTCCCGTTCCATGACTTGAAGACGGCTTCCGTTGCGAGTTCCAACTGCTTCATCGGATCCTGCGGGAAATCAAAGCCTTTGTGCTTTTTAACCACTGCGCGGAATTCACGAACCATTTCCTTCCAATCGTCCGCGGTCATCTCGGTATCAAGCTTGTAACCTTTTTTGTGCTTATATTCTTTCAGCGGCTCTTCAAAGGCTTCATCCGGAATTCCAAGCACCACCGTTCCAAACATCTCGACCAAACGGCGATAGGCATCATAGACGAAGCGCGGATTGCCGGTCAACTTGACCATGCCCGCTGCAGTCTCATCGGTCAGGCCGATATTCAGCACCGTATCCATCATGCCCGGCATCGAAAACTTCGCGCCGGAGCGGCAAGAAACCAACAACGGATTCTTCGGATCCCCGAACTTTTTGCCGGTTTCCTTTTCGATCCGTTTCAATGCCGCGAGTTCCTGTTGCCACATTCCCGCTGGAAATTTTCCGGCTTTCTGGAATTCATTACAGGCTTCCGTCGTGACCGTGAAAAATGGCGGAACCGGCACACCGGCGCGGGTCATATCCAGCAACCCCGCGCCTTTCCCGCCAACCAAACCTTTCACCTCATCCCAATCGCCGCCCCTGAGTTTTTCAACTTCCTTCACCTCGTTAAAAAGGTAAACCCACTTCTTCATACGAACCTCCTGAGTTCGAAAATATATATTAGACCGTGAAGTATTCTACCAAAAAAAAGCCGTTTGCCCATTGACAAAAATCATCCATATTGATCTCAATTTGTAAATAGTCTGCAAAGTACAAGGAAGGTCAAAGGGATGATAATAGGCGCATGTCCATGACCAAAACAGTCCTCACCATAGATGACGATTATGCCATTACGGAATTACTTTCGATCATTCTTCGCTCCCATGGTTTTGATGTCATCACTGCCAATAGCAGCGAAGAAGGACTGCAGCTTATTTCGGAAAAATCTCCCGATGTGATCACGCTTGATCTTATGATGCCGGATATCAATGGCTGGGAAATGTGCAAAAAAATCCGCACATTCAGCAAGATCCCGATTCTGGTGCTTTCCGCCATCAACGATCCGGCGATGGTTGCGCAAGTATTGGATTCCGGCGCGGACGACTTCATTGTCAAGCCGGTGCCGAGTGCAGTATTGATCGCGCGCTTGAATATGCTATTGCGGCGCTCGAATGGAACCGGAGCTCTTCAACAGCCGGATAATGCGAAATGGGTGCGTGGAACTGCACCGCTAACCTCGTGAAGCATCCATAACGGGACCCGCCAACGGGTTCCGTTTTTCTTTGTTTAGCAAAGTCTGGTATACGGTCACGATCTGCGCCGCGATTTTATCCCAGGCGTAGGATTGGGCATATTCAACAGCGCGCCGCCCCATCGTCTCGCGCAGATGCGGATCGTTCAACAGCGTGGATAATTTCTCGCACAGCACATCCGGGTCGCCATCCGGAATGGTATAACCCGTTTCCCCGTTTTGTACCAAGAATCCCAATCCCCCAACGTCCGAAGCGATCACCGGCGTTCCGCAAGCCATCGCCTCCAAAGCAACCATGCCAAATGATTCGTACCGCGAAGGCATCACCAATACCTCGGCGGCGGAATAGTAATACGGTAACGTATCCTGTCCGCGTTTGCCGAGGAAAACAACGCTTTGATCCAGGCATAATTCATCGCATAGTTTTTGCAAGCGCGTCATTTCCACACTCATCGCTTGTGGGCTGGCAGCCGGTTCGCCGCCGATGATGGAAAGATAAACGGGACGTTTAGGATCGTTGAGCCGCAGACA
>DATCTP010000027.1:0-8933 GCA_036567885.1 Anaerolineales bacterium
CGCCGCAGCATCCATCACTGCAATCGCAATCAGGGATTATCGTTAATTCAATCATGGCGTTCACCTCCTTTCTCAAATAGACATGTGTCTATGTATTTAGGCAAAAAGAATGGACGCGTCCTGAGCAAAGTCGAAGGACGAGCGTCCGCTCTTTTTAGCTTGAAAGGGTTTTGACGAGCTTCTCGGTGGTCTTGGTTTCGGGTGCAAACTTGATCATCAGCTGTCCGCAGCAAGCCACCACGCGGTCCTGATTCAGCGAATAAAAAGTTTGCTTGCCTTCTTCGCGCACATTGACCAATCCCGCCTCGCGCAGAATGGCGAGATGATGTGAGACGGTGGGTTGCGTGACGTGCGTCTTCTCGACGATCTCGTTGACCGAGAGCGAGTCGCAGCAACACAGACTCATGATCTTCTGGCGGGTCTCGTCGGCGATGGCTTTGGCGAACAGCACGGCATCTACAGCAGTCATATTGATAACCTTCGATATGTATTATATAGATAATTGTCTATTTGTCAAGAGATATAAGGCTACGTTTGGATTTTGATTCATCTGTTGTATTCAAAGCGAAGGACGCTAAAACTCATCATCCTCATCTGTGGAATCTATCTTTTGTTTGACCCAATCACGCCACAGGTTTATAACATCTTCTCTGGCGTTTTCAGCTTTCAAACGTTGCATGACCAGCCCATCATCGCGCTTTAACTCGGGAAATGCGAGTAAAAGCATGGCAACGTCGCGCCAGTCTGTCCCGGATTTGGGTTGTCCGCGGCGCTGGTGATAAGCAATCACTTTAAGGGCAATCAATTCTTCGGGGGAAGCCACCAGCACTTGGGCAATCCGCTGTGAGGGCGGCAGGCTCGGCACAAGCCGGATATCAACCAGATGGCGATTTCCTGATTTTTGAATCTGGTAAAGTCTATAACCGCGTCCGTCCGCTACTTGGCGAAGTCTTACCGCAATATGAAATTTATCGCCAAGATGGACGCGTAGTTCTTCTCCAAGTTCCGCCGCGCGGGTTGAGAGCAGATCAATATCCTGGCTCATGCGCGGTTCTGGCACATAGGCATTGACCGCCTGTGCGCCAAAGACCACGGCGTCATCGCGGCCGCGTAAAAACTCCAAAACTGCCTCCTGGATGGTGGCAAGCGGCAAGGTTTCGCTCATGATGAACTCCTGAAAGGTAAGGGAACCTGCATTGAACATAAAATGATTGTAGCATAATTTCCCTGCGATTTCTCAGCCACTCCCGCATCGGACTCTCGATCCACCGCACTGTGCGATGGAATGATTGAACTTTATCTTTTCAGCTCGTCTTATCTGATAGGTAAATAATTACATCAACCCGTCCATCACTTCCACCGGCACCACCGCCGCGCCGACGATGCCCGGTCCGGTATGGACTCCAAGCACGGGCGAGATGCGCATCACTTCAAGTTTCGCAATGTTCAACTTTTCTTTGAGTTCATTCGATAGTTCTTCAGCTTTATCCGCAAAGCGTCCATGCAAAACTGTGACCCATAACGGCGCATTGGCATATTTATTTAATAGATGTTCTGTGATCGCCGACATGCCTTTGCCAATCGTGCGCGCCGTAGTGACGGTGCTATATTTGCCATCCGTATCGACGCGGATCACAGGCTTGAGATGCAAGATCGCGCCCGCCATCGCTTTGACGCGTCCGATGCGTCCGCCGCGCGCCAGATAATCCAGCGTATCAAGCGTGTAAATCACTTCGGTCTTCTCGCGGATTTTTGCGAGTCGTTCCTGAATGGCTTGCATGGTCCAATTGGCTTTCGCGGCGAGCGCGGCGCTGATGACTTGGAATCTTTCTCCGCCGGAAAGCGTGAGCGTATCCCAAAAATCAACGTTCGCTTCGGGCTTGGCTTCTTCTCCGCCGGCGCGCGCCGCGTTGATCGTTCCGCTCAAGCCAGATGAAATGTGCAGCGAAAAAATATTTTTATCGAGCTTCGCGACCTTGCGATAAATCTCCGCGAAGAGTCCGCTGGAAGCCATGGCTGTGGTGGGAATATTCGGCCGCATCGCCTCCAGTCGATCATAGAACGCGTCTGCTGAAATATCCATCGAGCTGACTTCGCCCTCCGGAAATTGAATGTAAAGCGGTGCTTGTTCGATTCCAAATTCTTTTAACTCTTCTACGGATAAATCCGCGGCGCAATCGGTAACAATTTTCATTTCTTTCTCCTTGTATTTGGTGGTCGAGTGCCGCCGAAGGCGGTGTATCGAGACCACATCTATGATTCAAATCTTTTGTTTTCTGTTGTTGGTCTCGATACGAATTTCGCTTCGCTCAACTCTACTCGACCAACGATGGATGTTTTGCCATTTCAAAAAACCATTTCACGGTATCGGCGATGGTCACATACAATGTGCGCGGGTGATAACCCAATTCACGCGTCGCCTTGTCATGGCTGATGTCGCAATTGCTTTGCAGCACTTCCAATGAATACGGTGTAAAGCGCGGCGTGGATTTCGACTTTCGGTAATACCACGGCGTAAAGCGCGCCGCGAATTCTGCCAGGTCAAATGGCACTTTCATTTGGAAGAAATGTTTGCCCGTGATCTCACGCACGGTTTCGAGTAAATATCGCACGGAAATTTTTTGTCCGGACAAAATATAACTTTCGCCGCGCTTGCCTTTATCGAATGCCGCGATCATTCCGCTGACCACATCGCGCACATCCACAAAGTTATAAGCGCCATCCACATACAGAGTCGGTTTGGCGAAAGCCGCATCGTGGATGACCGCGCCCATCATCGAACCGCGGAAATCATAGGGACCGATCACTCCGGTGGGGCAAATGATGACCGCTTCCAGTCCCGCCTGAGCCGCTTTCTGAACTTCAAGAGTCGCTTCCGCTTTGGAACGATCATATTCGCCGTATGGGTTATTTGAATCATACGGCAGGCTTTCGTCAATCACGCCAGCCTCCACGCGCTGGATGGCATGGATGGAACTCGTGTACACCAACTTCTTCACGCGCATCTGCTTTGCAATTTGCATCACATTGTGCGTGCCGTCCACATTGACTTTGCGAACGATGGGATTCTCTCCGGGCATGATCGAAATGATTCCGGCGAGATGGAAGACGCCGCGCACGCCTTGGAACGCTTTGAACAAGGATGAAGTGTCGAGCACATCACCTTCCATCGCTTCAACATTTAGACCCGCGAGCGGGGCGCGGCTTTCTCCCGGCAGAATCAGCACCCGGACTTTTTCTCCGCGCTCGAGCAATTTGCGGACGAGGACATTTCCAATGTGTCCCGTCGCGCCGGTAACCAAAATCATTTTACCTGCCTCATTTCTTTATCAAACTATTCAATAACATCGTTGTGCTTTCGCGCGCCACCTTTTCCCATTTTGCGCCTTTGGGGTCGAGCAGACTCTGTAATAACAATCCCATCGCCGTGGAGACGATCAAGCGTGATGCGATTTGCGGATCTACATCTACGAATGAACCTTCATCCACGCCTTTCTTGATCAGCGAAGTGAAATATTTGTGGTAGCGGCGATACGGCGCGATGCTGGCTTGCCAAATCTTTTCATCGCGGCTGGCTTGCAACCAAAATTCCATGAACATCGGCAAATGATTTCCTGCTGTTTCAAAAATATATGGGAAGGCTTCCGTCATTTGCATGAACGTTTCAGGCGCGGTCTTATCCTTGGATGCTTCAATGGCGCTGTCAATCGTTTTCAGCCAACCATCCAGCAATGCCAGGAAAAGCGCCTGCTTGCTTTCGAAATGATGATAGAACGCGCCCTTGCTGATTCCTGCTTCGACGCATATGTCATCCACGCTAGCGGCGTTGAAGCCGCGATCGGAGAATAACTTGACAGCTGATTCTAGGATTCGAGCGCGTGTCTCTTCGCTTCGTTGTTGCATTTCATCTCTTCTCCATTTCCTCGCGAAGCACTCCCGAAGGGAGCAGGGAGAGGAATGGGGTGAGGTCGAAAATACCGACTGGTCGGTATGTTTTTACCTTGCTTTATTTGCGCTGTCAATAGGCGAAAGTTAACAATCTTATTAGAAAAATGTAGGGCGGAAGATTCGCCTGTGCAGGAATTGTTTAGCGCGATAGAGCCAAGTATTGGGTGCAGATGTCATAACTCTCTACTTCATAAAAATCTATTATTCTCTTGAGTTTCACCCCCAAATTTTTGATTTGTAATTTACAATTTGTTTGCTGCGTGCTACACTCTTAAAACCCCATCTACCGTGAAGCCAACGGACATTGAAAGGAAAATATGGCAAGCTATGAATAAAATATTTCGTGCTGTGATTGTTGTTGTGTTGTGTCTCATGTTGGTCAGCTGTTCTTCGTTCTCAGGTTTACTTCCAAATGGATCCTCTAATTTACAAGGCATTCACAAGATTCAGCACATTGTCATTATCATGCAGGAAAATCGCTCGTTTGACACATATTTTGGAACCTATCCCGGTGCGGATGGTCTGCCGCGTGCCAATGGCCAGTTCACCGTTTGTTTGAATGATCCGAAGACTGGAAGGTGCGTTTATCCGTTTCACAGTTCTTCTGACAAAAATTTTGGTGGTCCTCATGACGTAAATAATTTCACCGCGGATGTGAACGGCGGGAGGATGGATGGTTTTATTGCGCAGGCTGATAGCGCCAAAGCCGGTTGCGAGGGCACGCATGATCCGGCTTGCGGTGGCGGCGGCACGGATGTGATGGGCTGGCATGATGCCCGCGAGATTCCGAATTATTGGAAGTATGCGCAGTCATATGTTTTGCAGGATCATTTATTTGAACCGAATGCATCATGGAGTTTGCCGCAGCATCTTTTCCTGGTTTCGGAATGGTCAGCGAAATGTAGTAAAGCGGGCGACCCGATGAGCTGCATCAATGCCCTGCAATGGCCCGATTTCCCGCCGGATTTTAGTTTGGGTGGAAAGCCTCCAAGCGGTGTTCGACCCGATTATGCCTGGACCGATTTAACGTATTTGCTTTTCAAAAATAATGTCACCTGGAAATATTATGTCCAAACCGGCACCCAGCCTGATTGTGCGAACGATGCGGCGGATTGTCCTCCGGTTCATCAGGCGGCAGACACGCCCGGCATCTGGAATCCTTTACCGTTTTTTGATACGGTCAAGCAGGATGGGCAGCTGGCGAACATCACAAGCACGAACAATTTTTTTGCCGACGCCAAAGCAGGGAAGTTACCGAATGTCAGTTGGATCACACCCAATGGTGCGAACAGTGAACATCCACCGGCGCTGGTCAGTTACGGGCAATCTTGGGTGACTCGCTTGGTGGATGCCGTAATGCAAAGTCCCGATTGGAACAGCACCGCCATTTTCCTAACGTGGGATGATTGGGGCGGATTCTATGATCATGTGGTCCCGCCGACAGTTGATGAAAATGGATATGGCTTGCGCGTGCCGGGCATCGTGATCAGCCCGTATGCCAAGCAGGGTTACATTGATCATCAAATCTTGAGCCACGATGCATACATCAAGTTTATCGAGGATGATTTCCTAAGCAGTCAGCGCATCGATCCGGCAACCGATGGGAGACCGGATCCGCGTCCGACGGTACGAGAGAACGTATTGATTCTCGGTGACTTGAGCCTCGACTTTGATTTCAACCAGTCCCCGCGTCCGCCCATGATTTTAGATAATCATCCTAAGCCCGGACCTGCATCTATTCCTGGTTCGTAGATTAATCAGCAACGGCGACCGCTCCGCGTCCCTCACCGACGCGGAGCAATATCACGCTGGCGAAAACCAGCAGGCTTCCGATAATTTGGATGAAGGTCAATTGCTCGTGCAGAAGGAAATAAGCCCAGATGCCGGTAAAAGCCGGTTCCAACGCGCCGATCAAATTCGCGACGGTGGCGGGCAGATAGTTGAGACTCACTAAATAGAGTCCGAACCCGCCGATCGTGGGTCCGACGCCGAGGAAGAACAGAATCGCCCAGCCGCTGAAGGAAGTTCCAAGCCACAAGAAATTGGCGAAGAGACTTTGTCCGCCGAAGGTGTTCATCAAGAGATTGAAAAGAAAAAGGAAGACGATGGCATTGCTAAAGCCGTATAGCATCGTTGTCCATGGATCAATGGATTTGTTGGCGGCGGTCTTGCCCATCAAGCTGTAACAAGCGAAAAAGAATCCGGTCAGCAAGCCGAATAAAATCCCCGCCGAATTGACTTTCCACGCCGCTGGATCGATCGCGCCCGAAACCAGTGCTGTTCCGCTCAGACTCAAAATGATCGAAATCAATTTGATGCCATTGATTTCTTCCTTGAGGATAAAGTGCGACAGGATGGCTGTCATCGCGGGAGAACTGAACGCCAATACGGTTGCCACCGCCGCGCCGTTGAATTGAACCGAGAACGTCCACATCGAATTGAACAGCGACAATGTGATGCCGTATAGAATAAAAAATTTCCAGTGCGAACCGCCTAATCGAAAACGCCCGCGGCTGAATAACGCAAATGCCGCGATCAGCCCGATCAAAACAAAACAATCCCGCCAGAAAGCCAGCACCAGCGACGGCAGGTTGTACGTTGTATTTAGATAACTGATGAGAATACCGGTAAAAGATAACAGTATGGTTGCGCCGACGCCGATTAAATATCCCCGCGAAGAATTCTTCGATGCTTCCTGCATTGCTCCTCCAGCTTTAAATTTTTCAACTGCTCACGATTGAAAGATATACCACATCCCTACGGAACGGTATAGCTCGCCACCACTTGATCGAGGATGTTGAAGTATTGGCTTTTATATTTATTTTTCCATTCCACCGTAAAAATTAGGAACGTGGTTTGATTTCGAATCTCGATAAACGAAATACCCGAGGCATCTGTTGACGCGGACACCCAATTCAACCGTTCGCTCCCGTCGTTCATCATGCTGGTATCGCTGATGGTGATCGCGCTGGTCTGGCTGTTCGCACTGAAATATTTATCGAGCAAGTTGAGCGCAAATTGGGCATTGGTTGAACCGGAAATCGGCGTGCCGTCATCGTAGGCGATATTCTGAATTACCGCATTGCCATCCGGCGATGTAAATGTATCCATATAATAATGATTGCCGGTGGTTTGATTATGATTCCAATCTTTCGGCAATTGGATTTGATAATATTTATTCTGGTCTGTGAATGTGGTCAAGTTGCTGGCGGGGATTTGCGGCGTGGGTGTGATGCCACTGCAACCCACGGCGAAGAGCAAGATCGCCAAAGAAAAGTATCGAAAGAAATTTAATCGCATGTATGATTTCCCAATTCATTAAATTTTATTCTCGCCCAAAACTTTTTGCGTGGCGCGAAACGCCAGCGGCGGCAGATTGGATCGTTCAAACCATCCGACTTGATCGGCGTCATCGCAGGCTTGCGGTGTGCCGGAGACAAATTGCGCGGCATACACGATGATGAAGTCCGCGCCGCGCGGATGCTCGCGGCCTGCGATCACATCCACCACGCGCGTCACGCGGACCGTCAGGCTGGTCTCTTCCAAACATTCCCGTTCCGCCGCCCGCGCCGGATCTTCGCCCGCGTCTACAAAACCGGCGGGCAGAGTCCATAAACCGCGGAACGGTTCATTGACGCGGCGCACAAGAAGCACGCGTCCATCCTGTTCCACGAGGACTGCCGCGGCGACTTTCGGATCGGCGAAGTGAATCCAGCCGCAATTTGGACAAACTGCGCGAAGCTTGCCAAACTTTTCCTGCAAGTTTGTTTTCGTTCCGCAACGTGGACAAAAATTCATTTCTGGTTCCATTTTTTTCAAATATGTCATTGCGAAACCCCGCAGGGGTCGCGGCAATCTCCTGTTTGAATGCTATTTGAGATTGCCACGCTTCGCTCGCAATGACATCTATGTTATTTCTTGTTCCATTTTTTTCGAAGATTACGTTCGTTGGTTCTAGGCAAGATCCATGCGGTGACACCAAAGCCAATCGCCAGAATCCCAAAGAGGATTTCCAAGGCAAACGGCACCGATGGTTCGGTTTGGGAATTAACCGGCTGGCTATTTCTTGGTTGTAGTGGAATGGATCTCAGAGCAAATTCAGGCGTGGATGTTTCCGTGGCTGTTTTTGAAAGTCCTCCACCTAATGGCATCGGAGTTTCAGTCGTCGCCAGCGGAGCAGCCATCAAACGTGGAGCCGAAGTCTCTGTGGGAGCGATGCCCGCAAGTGGCGCGGCTTCTTGCGCGGACATCGGAGCGGCGGCATTGAACGCAGCTGGAGCAGGCGCTGCTACAGAAAAAGAAAGTAACCCATTGAGTACAAATGTGATAATGAATAAGAATGTGGCAAATGCAGATGCGAATCGGAAAACCAGAACAGCGCGCGGCGTGGGCGGTTTGATGCCAGCCATTTGTGGAGTCAAGGTGAAGTTGCGCGGTGCGCGTCGAGAGGGGAGTTGACGGAGCAAGTTTCGAGTGGCGCGCAAATTATCTAAAACGGCGCGTAGACTTTCGTCCGAGGCGAGGCGGGATTTAAGTCGCGCAGAATCCGATGGATTGAGTTGTCCATCCAAATAGGCAGAGAGGAGTTCGAGATCGCGGGGATTCATGATCGCTCCTCATTCAGACGAAACGCGGCAGGCAGAAGTTCCGCAAAGCCTTGCAGACATTCCTGCAAGCGGATGCGAGCGCGAGCCAGCCGCGATTTGATCGTGCCAAGCGGAGCGTGGATTGCCGCGGCGACTTCGGTGTAGTCGAGACCTTGAAGATCGGCGAGCACAACGACGGTGCGAAATTCAACAGGCAGCGCATCGAGACAATGCTGAATGGCATGTTCGAGTTCATCGGCTTCGGCTTGTTGTTCGGGCGTGAGATGTGGATCAGCCAACCAGCGCGGCGAATCCATTTCATCGCCATCATCATTATCAGGTTCAAGCGGCGTGGTGGGACGGCGTTTCTTGTGGCGAAGTTCATCGTAGCAGGCATTG
>DATCTP010000028.1:0-2893 GCA_036567885.1 Anaerolineales bacterium
CGGCGCTCATCCGCCTTCAAAGCCAGAGACGCGTCCACCAAACCTTGACCGAGGATCGTATACGTTCGTTCGCTGAGTCCCGAGGCGGCGAGCAATTCATTCATGTCGCGCAATCGGACTTGCTGTCCATTCAACAAATAATCGTTGTGACCATCGCGATACGCGCGCCGCGCCATGCTGACTTCGGCAAAATCCACCGGAAGCCAATTGGCGCTGTTATCGAAGATGATTTCCGCCGAAGCCATGCCCGCGCGCGGACGATGTTCCGAGCCGGAGAAGATCATGTCTTCTGTCTTTTTGCCGCGCAATAACAGATACGATTGCTCGCCCAACACCCAGCGCAGAGAATCGGCAATATTCGATTTGCCTGAGCCGTTGGGTCCGACGATCGCGGTAACACCCGCCGCAAATTCAAAGACGGTGCGCGTGGCAAAGGTTTTATATCCGTGCAATTCCAGGGATTTAAGGCGTAATGGCATTTGTTATAAGAAACTCGGATTTATTTTTTGAACCACCGAAATGATGTTACTACTTTCCAGAAAGCCCAAGCGATTCCAGCGTAGTCTGCGCCGCAATCTGTTCAGCGATTTGTTTGCTCGGTCCTTTGCCTCGTCCATGGGCCGCGCCTTTGATGCGAACTTCAATTTCAAAGACTTTGGCGTGATCGGGTCCGCTCGACGAAACCAATACATATTGCGGCGTTCCCAATTTCTCCGCCTGCGCCCATTCCTGCAAGCGGCTCTTCGGATCATAAATCTCCGCTCGCTGGATGATTCGTTCTTGGGCGCTATCCAGAAGCGGCTCCATAAATTTTTCAACGGCAGGCACACCTTGATCAAGATACAGCGAGCCGATCACCGCTTCAAACGTGGAACCGAGCAAGTTATCGCGGTTGCGCCCGCCGGAAGCGGCTTCACCGCGTCCCATCCGCATCGCCCGCCCGAAGTCAAGATGGCGAGCGAATTCGGCAAGCTGTTCATTCCGCACTAATGCGGAACGCACTTTGGTCAAATCGCCTTCGTGCATTTCCGGGCAGTGGTGATAGACCCAGGCACCCACCACAAATCCCAACACCGCATCGCCGAGAAATTCCAGGCGCTCATTGTCTTCCAAGGCGTCCGAATTCTCATTGAGATAAGAGCGATGAGTTAATGCCCTCGTAAGCAAAGATAAGTTTTTAATGGTTAAACCCAATCGGCGGGCAAATTCCACCGTTGACTCAGATGCACCGTCTGAATTCGAGGCCATCATTTCCTCTCCGAACTCAGGGAGCGCCAAACCTCACCCATCTAAAAGGCGGGGTCTCGCGGCCCATCAGTTCAATATGATTTGTGCATCGGATTGTACTGCTTCTTGCATGAAAAGTCGAGTTATGAGTCATATAAAGTGCAGTATACATAACCCGAATCAAAAAGGCTAGCCATAATCCATCCATTTTTTAAGATACAATGATGAACGGAATACTTCGGAGGAACCATTGGACAACAACATGATCAGCAACGAAACTCGGTTTTTGCACGCCCTCGAAATGGGCTTGGGAGCATGGCAATGGGGTGACCGCTTTGTTTGGCAGTACGGACGCGGCTATAACGATGACGATATTCACCAGGCGTTTCTCACATCCATTGCCGAAGGCATCCGCTTCATTGACACGGCTGAAGTCTATGGCTCCGGCCGGTCCGAACGCTTGACTGGGAAATTCCTGAAGGAAACGGATCAACCAATTTTGGTCGCGACCAAGTTTTTTCCGCTTCCGTGGCGTTGGACTAAAAATTCAGTTCCCGCCGCGCTCAAAGCGAGTCTCGAACGCCTCCAACTCGAGACTGTGGACTTATACCAAATTCATTTTCCGACTCCGCTCCTCAGCGTTGAAACCATGATGGAGGGCATGGTTGAATGTATCAACCGCGGATGGACGCGAACCGTCGGGGTATCAAACTTCAATCAATCGCAGATGATCCGCGCCTATTCGACGCTTGAACGCAACAGCATTTCACTTGCATCGAATCAAGTTCATTATAGTTTGCTCAATCGTGAAATAGAAAAGAATGGATTGCTGGCGCGTTGCAAAGAACTCGGTGTGCGGCTGATTGCATACAGTCCACTTGAGATGGGGCTGTTGACCGGCAAGTACAATCCAAAGAATCCTCCACCTGGAAATCGCGGCACGCGCTATGCAAATCTATTGAACAAAATCGAACCGCTGCTCAAGTTGATGAACGAAATCGGCCAGGAACATGGTGGGAAATCGAATTCACAAGTGGCATTGAATTGGGTCATTTGCAAAGGCGCATTGCCCATCCCCGGTGCGAAAAATGCCGCGCAGGCATTACAGAATGTCGGCGCGCTCGGCTGGAAATTGACGGATGAAGAAGTTGCAAAGTTGGATGCAGCTAGCGACAAAATCCTTCAATGAATTTTTCTCCATTTCAGATTCTTTATGCTATAATACCGTCATCATGAAGAGCAACCTCAACTTCGCCAATAATAATAACGATAATGATAATAATCCATGTGTCGTTGGGCGAAGCTTTGCTGGTTGAACAATAACTCAAGTCAAACCAATCGCCCGACGCACATGCGAAGGGCGATTTATTTTGTGTAAATATCACCACAACACTGATAGAATGCAGTGCTTAGACACGGAGCACGCAAAGTTTTTTCTTTGTGCCTTGGTATTGTTGTGGTGAACATCTCGGAGGCGAATTATGTACAAAACTCATTCTTGCGGCGAACTACGATTATCACATGCCGGTCAAAAAGTGACCTTGGCAGGCTGGGTGCATCGCCGCCGCGATCACGGTGGATTGGTTTTTTTCGATTTACGCGACCGCTATGGAATTGTTCAGATTACCATTAATCCAAATTTGTCGAAAGAAACTCTGAATGTTGC
>DATCTP010000029.1:0-3680 GCA_036567885.1 Anaerolineales bacterium
AGGCCGTGCCCCATTCCGGGAAATGACTTTCCGCTTCGCACACGATGCGATCCATCATTTGAACCGCCTCGAGCGGATACTTTCCCGAAGCCGACTCTGCCGATAACATCACCGCATCGGTCCCGTCAAAGATGGCGTTCGCAATATCCGAAGCTTCGGCGCGCGTGGGCAGCGGGTTGTTGATCATCGACTCCAGCATTTGCGTGGCGGTGATGACGAGTTTGCCGCGCGCATTGGCCACATGGATAATCCGCTTTTGCAGCGCGGGCACGCGTTCCGGTGGGAGTTCCACGCCCAAATCGCCGCGCGCCACCATCACGCCATCCACGTGATCGAGAATCGAATCAAGATTGTCTATCGCTTCCGGCTTTTCGAGTTTGGCGATCAACAGCGGCAGGCGTTTGCCATTGGAAAACCGTTCCATGGCATACCGCACTTTTCGCACATCCTCCGCCGAGCGGACAAACGATATGGCGACCGCATCCACATTTTGCGAAATGCCAAACGCCAGATCGGCTTCGTCTTTCTCCGTGAAACCCGCGATGCGGAGGCGGATACCCGGTAAATTGATTCCTTTGTGAGAAGTAAGCGGCCCGCCGACAATTACGCGCGCAGATAAAGTTTGTTCTTTAACGGAAACAACCTCCAGCGTGAGACGACCATCATCGAGCAGGAGCCGGTCGGAGGTCCGCACCGAATCGAAGAGTTGACGAAAGTCCACCGGGATCTTTTGTCCATCTCCGGATGGCGGCGTTGTCCCGGTGGTGTAAAGATGGATCATCTCGCCTTCGGAAAGTTGAAGCGGCGCAGGCAACTCGCCCACGCGAATTTTCGGTCCCTGTAAATCCTGCAATATGCCCACCGGCGTGTTTAATTTTTCAGAAATGCGGCGGATGATCGCGATGCGTTCCGCATGTTCTTCATGCGTGCCGTGTGAAAAGTTCATGCGGGCAACATTGACGCCCGCTTGAATGAGGTGTTCCAGAATCGTCTCATCCTGGCTGGCTGGACCAATGGTTGCGACAATTTTTGCTTTTCGATTCATCTAATTTCCTTCTGAATAATAATTATTGCGTAAAACACCCTGATGCAATGATTCGATACGCGATAACGATTGATTCCTTTTTGGTTTGCAAGATAATTATATAACAAATGTGCGGGACGCAAAGAGCAACATCCTTCATCTTTGCGTCCCGCACAAATTTAAAATCTCGAATGCTAGAGATAGCACAATTCTTTGGCTTGTTTCTCCAAGTCCTTGCGAAAGTCGGGATGGGCGATTTTGATCAGTTGTTGTGTGCGTTGGCGGATGGTCTTGCCGTATAAATCTGCCACGCCATATTCGGTCACAATATAATGAACATGGTTGCGTCCCGTGACTACACCCGCGCCTTGCTTCAACATCGAGACAATGCGGCTGAGCATTGTGCCATCGTGCAAGGTGGTTGTGCTCGGCAAAGCGATGATTGGAACGCCGCCTTTCGAACGGGATGCGCCGTAAATAAAATCGAGTTGACCGCCGATGCCGCTGTACAGTTTTGGGCCGATGCTGTCTGCGCAGACTTGCCCGGTAAGGTCCACTTCAATGGCGGAGTTGATGGCGACCATGCGTTCGTTCTGCGCGATCACAAACGGGTCGTTGATGTATTCCGTTCGGTGCAATTCGATCAGTGGATTATCATCCACCCACCTGTATAATTTTTCCGTGCCAAGGATGAACCCGGCGACGATCTTGCCGGGATGCAGACTCTTGCGCGCGCTGGTCAATACGCCGCGATCCACCAGCTCGATCACGCCATCCGAGAAAAGTTCGCTATGCACGCCCAAATCTTTTTTGTTGAAAAGATACTTTAACACCGCATCGGGAATTGCGCCGATTCCCATTTGCATGGTCGCACCATCAGGAATCATTTCCGCAATGTGCCCCGCGATTTTCTCGACGACTTCCTTATCGCCTTCCTCCGCCATCGCCATTTCGGGGATTGGATAATTGACGGTCACGATGTAATTCAAGCGGCTGACGTGAATGAACGAATCGCCGAGCGTGCGCGGCATTTGTTCGTTCACTTCCGCAACGATGATCTTTGCCGATTCCGCCGCGGACTTGGTCAGCCCCACTTCCACGCCCAAACTGCAGAAGCCGTGTTCGTCGGGCGGGGACACATGGATGAATGCCACGTCTACCGGCAGGATGCCGCGCTTGAACAGCAGCGGAAATTCAGAAAGCAGGACCGGCGTAAAATCGGCGCGGCCTTCCTGCACCGCTTTGCGGACATTCGGGCTGATGAACATGGTATTGACGCGCAGGTGGCCTTCCATTTCAGGCTTGACATAATCCATGCCGCCAATCGTCAAAGCCTGGCAAATTTCGACATCCTTAAGGTGCGGCGCGTATTCCACTAAAGCGGCGAGAGTCTTTTGGGGCACCGAGACGTTACCGGTCATAAAGATGCGGTTACCCGATTTTACCGACTTGACCGCTTCCTGTGCGCTGACCACCCGTGATTGATATAAGCTAGTCGAGTCCATCTTCCGCCTCCTCTTGATGAGTCAAGCGCGAAAGATGCCTGTATTTTCCGTCGAAGGTACTCACGGCGGCTTCAATGGAAGGATTGTCAAGTATTCCCTGCGCCCCGCCATCCGCGATTTCCATGATGTATGGCATGGCGCAATTGACGAACGCGTGGGTCGCGGTGCGGGCGACCGCGCCCGGTATGTTCGGAACACAATAATGCAAAATACCTTCCTCGATATATACCGGATGTTCATGCGACGATGGGCGCGACGTTTCGACGCATCCTCCTTCATCGATGCTGATGTCCATAATGACCGAACGCGACTTCATCGAACGAACCATTTCACGCGTGATCAGAACCGGCGCGCGTTGACCCGGGGTCAGCACGGCGCCGACCACCACATCCGCATACGCCACCGAACGTTCGATGTTGCGCTTTGTGGAAAGCATCGTAACGATATTCGGGAAGTGATCCCAGATCTTTTGAAGCGCGGTGAAATTGTGGTCAATCACGGTCACATGTGCGCCCATGCCAAGGAACATCTGGGTCGCGTACGTTCCCACCACGCCCGCTCCGATAATCACCGCTTCTGCCGGAGGCACGCCCGGCATGCCGCCCATCAAAATTCCCTTGCCGCCCCAATTGTTTTGCAACAAGCGCGCCGCGATCTGTGCCGCCATTGCGCCGCCGATCTGGCTAAATGGACGCAGGACCGGCAACGAGCCATCCTCTGCCCTGATTTGCTCAAATGCAATGGATGTCACCTTTTTCTCAAGCAGAACATCGATTTTGTCTTGCCGCGCCGAAGCCAAATGCAGAAAACCGGCAAGGATGGTTTCCGGCCTGATCCAATCCAACTCTTCTTTCAAAGGCCGCGCAACTTTGAGCAACAGGTCGGAACGACCAAAGACTTCCTCGCCGGAATAAACCAGGCGCGCTCCGACCTTTTCATATTCCGCGTCGCTGAAACCTGCGCCTAAACCCGCTTCATGCTCGATGAAAACCTTGTGCCCGTTTTGAGTGAGCATTTCCACGCCGGCAGGTGACAGCCCCACGCGGAACTCAAACGGACGTCTTTCTTTGGGTATTCCAATATTCATAGTGCCTCCGATTCCCCTCACCCCAGCCCTCTCCCAAAGGGAGAGGGCTGGGGTGAGGGAGATT
>DATCTP010000030.1:0-7499 GCA_036567885.1 Anaerolineales bacterium
GCGCCCCTGGCGGGATTCGAACCCACAACCAACTGCTTAGAAGGCAGGTGCTCTATCCATTGAGCTACAGGGGCTTATGCCCTCATGCCTCTATTTTAGACGCTTCGTCCACTGATTTTTCTTCCGGCTTTGTCAGCCCAAGCGGACGCAGACCGCGATAAATGCGGGGCCCGCTCAATGTTCTTAGAATAGTAATCGCCGGACGTTTCAATTTGACAGATAAATCTTCGGCGCTCATCGGCTGGTTGCCGTTCGCCAAAAACATTCGGAAGGCCGCCTCGACCATGGCTGTATGTTCATTGACAAAATCCGGTTGAAGCGCACAATGACTCATCAACGCATGTTGGATTCCATCCACCGGCTTGACCTCCGCGGTTTGCGGGTCAATCCAATCAATCATCTCGCCCTCTTCGATATTTGCCAGTGATTGCTGATGCAGAGGGCATAAAAGTGAGCGCAAAAAAACATGCCAATCGCTTTCGTTTTGCTTCCACCACTCAAAATCAATATGGAAAGGCGTCTGGGTACCGGGTTTCAATAGACTCATTGCTGATCCTCCAGACGGAAATGCAAATCACCCACATGAATAAAGCGCGGTTGAGTTGCCAGCAACGCAAACAATGGCGCGGGCGGGATCCGCCGAACCAGATTCACGGCCGCATACAACTCTTGCGCATGAACATGTCCCTGGGGATTAAGCTTAGTCAGCTCCCGCATCACGATCACAACCAGGTCTTCAAATGAACGATTCTTGTCCCAAAGCGGATCGAGCACCTTGAAATCGGAGACATAAATTGCCATTCGATCATTGAACTCCGCACTAATCGGCTGTTTCAACATCGCAAACACCAAGCCGCCATCCGCACCCACAATAAGCGTACGCACCCAATCTTTCGAAGAGCGTTGCGTTTTGGCTTCAACGATCACTTCGCCCGGCTTTTGTCCGCGCCGCACGGCAACCAAACTCCCCGGCATCAATTGATGCGACTTATACCATTCGCGAAGCCCAAATACATATCCGTGCTCACGAACAACCCAGCCCGGCATCTTGATTCCCGACCGCGCATCCACCATCGTAAATCGAACGCGCGGCGATTCATAGGCGGTCGGGAATAATGAACGTGTCCGCGGCGAAACAGGCAATGTGCCCGCGCGCAGATGCGGATAGATCAAACTAATGGTCACTTCACGGATATCCTTATGAGGGGTTACATTCTCTTCGCTCAATTCATCATCCAATTGAGTCTCGAGCTTTAACATGGACTCATCCAACACCGAGCGATCATAATCAATCTTTTCATATCGCAAAAAGGATGGTAAGTCACGCACGCCATCCGGTTCTAATCGGCGCAGACACCATTGCACTTCGCCTGCCGGACCCACTTCGTCAAAGCGCGAATCGGACTGCAACGCATAATTCAACGAAAACTCAGCCAACTTAGGGTTTATACCTGCCGACAATTCAATATCCTTCAACAATGCCGATGTCGGCTGGGGCTCTCCCTGCGACACATCCAAAACAGCTTCAGCCAAATTGAGGTGACCTTCATTAATATCAATCAACAATCCACGCGGAAACCAGCGCCCCGCGATTTTGACCAGTTCATCATTATTTGAAAATGCCAGCTCGATCTTTTTCTCAATCGCTTCGGCGTTTTCACGCAGGATGGCTTCCGTATTTAAGGCCGAAGCGTTAGCGGTATCCACCGAAACATTATTCAAAGCATGATTCGCCAAAGCGGAGGCGAACAAACGTTGGACGCCATCCTGCATTTCCACAGTCACCACTTCGAATTCGCCCGCTTCGGGATTCCGCCCGGGGCGGGTTGCCATTACTTTTCCTTTCGCCCATCCCATGCTTGGAAATAAAACGTCATCACCCACAGCGTAATGAGCGTTCGGCAAATACATCTTGCCGCCGGATTCCCGCTTCGTGCGTTCTGCCTCGATCTCCGACTTTACACGATTCTCGATTAACACCGAGGCTAAATCGTGCGCCGTTAAAGGAGTTTCAATTTCGAACAAATGGGTATGAAGAGTTTCAATATCTTGCTTGGTGATTTCGAGCGTTTTCCAGTACTCGTCTGGGATTGAAAATGTGCTTGCCATAGATTCCTTGTTGCGTAGATTGCAGAAATTGCATTCCAATTATACACTACCTTGAAACATTATCTTTGCTTTTGAGCCTTAATGGATGTAGTCAATCTACATACAAAGTGTGGCGCCAAGTGGGGACATGCATCCTGTCAACCCAAAGTAGAAATGTCCCCTGATTGAGGAAAACATCGTCGTTGTAGTCGCTGGGGATATGTGGGAAACTCGGAGCACAGCGGAGAGGTATCCACATATCCCCAGCAGGCATTAAGAATTGCTGGCGGGTTTGGGACGGAGGAACCAAGAGCGATTGCGCCATGGATGATTCGGAGCAGGCTTGTGAGTCTGAGTTGGGATCAGCAAGTCGACACTCTTGGAATCGACGATTTCGGCTAAGCGTTCTTGCCTATGGAAAATAGCGAAGGGCAGTTCTCTGGATTTGTACAAGATCGAGACGGCCGACTCTACTACTTTAGGCTAACACATTTACGCCCTGGCTTTGACAAATTCCTTCTCGCCTGCTATACTCCTTGCCATTGATGTTGACTTTCACTGCTTTCGGGCAGTTTTGCAAGACCTTTAGAACAGTAATTGCATGTGTGGCACGAACACGCCCGCGCGAGTCATTTCTCGACGGGCATTTTTGTATAGCATGAAAGTGACTCTCACCGCCACTGGCGGATGAAAAATTTAAGTTAGTGAGGTAAAACAAACCTAATGAGTAAGCACGGAAAATTAAAAATCATTCCCCTGGGTGGACTTGGGGAAGTCGGCAAGAACATGACCGCCTACGAATTCGACCGGAAAATTCTGATCGTCGATGCGGGAATCATGTTTCCTGAAAACGACATGCTGGGCGTGGATTACATCATCCCCGATTACGATTATTTGCGCGGCAAAGCGGATCAAATCCTTGGCATCGTCATCACACATGGGCATGAAGATCATATCGGCGCGATCCAACATGTTTTGAACGATTTCCCTGTACCGGTTTACGCCACTCGCTTGACCCGCGGCTTGATCGAAGTTAAATTGGCTCGCAACAATGCCTTGAACAAAGCATCGCTTCACACCGTTGAAGCAGGAAAATCCATTGAGCTTGGACCATTCAAAGTCGAGTTCTTTCATATCTCGCATTCGATTCCCGATGCGGTCGGACTTGGCATTACCACACCTGCCGGTCTCGTCGTTCACATGAGCGACTTCAAATTCGATCTCACGCCTGTGGATGGCTGGCCCACCGATTATGCCAAGCTGGCAGAGTTTGCTACGCGCGGCGTTGACCTTTTGCTCTCCGATTCAACCAATTCAGAACGCCCCGGCTGGACACCTTCGGAAATGGTGATCGGCCCCGCCTTCGATAAAGTCTTTACCGAAGCAAAAGGACGCGTTATTGTTGCGACGTTTGCATCGCTCATCTCGCGCATTCAGCAAGTCGCGGATGCCGCGGTAAAACACGGACGCAAGATGGCGCTCGCCGGTCCAAGTATGATCGATAACGTTAAGATCGCGCGCAAGCTCGGTTATCTCGAGATACCCGATGAGCTTCTTGTGCCCATTGACCAAGCCTTGCACATGCAAGATCACAAAGTCGCGATCATGTGCACCGGTTCGCAAGGTGAACCGTCCTCTATTGTCGGACGTTTGTCCACCGGAACGAATCGTTCTTTCGATCTCAAGTCCGGGGATACCATTGTATTATCTTCGCATCCGATTCCCGGCAATGAGGAAACCATCAGTAAAGCGATCAACCGCCTGCTTCGACGCGGCGCAAAAGTCATCTATGATTCTATTGCACCGGTGCATGTCTCTGGACATGCAAGTCAGGAAGAGCAAAAGTTTTTATTCAATTTGGTTAAACCCAAACACTTCATGCCAATTCACGGCGAACTAAGACAACTTAAACGTCATGGTGAATTGGCAATGCAAGTGGGCATCCTAGAAGAAAATATTATTGTGGTCGAGAATGGTCAGGTTGTTGAACTTTCCGGCGGCAAGATCAGACTTGGCGAGCGAATCCCCGGCGGTTATGTTTTCGTGGATGGCGAATCCATCGGTGATATTGACCACGGTGTGATGCGCGAACGCGAAAAGTTAGCCCGCAGCGGAATCCTGTTCATTGACATCAGCCTCGATAAATCAACCGGGCGATTGCTCCACGAACCAGAAATTATCACACGCGGTTTCGTATCTCCCGAAGATGCCGAACTGTTGATCCCCGAAGTCCGCAAGCGCGTTGTCGAGCTTGTGGACGGCGGCGGCGTGGATGACGAAAAAAATATCGTCAGCGCCGTCAAAAACTATTTGCACGAAGAAACCAAACGCAGACCAATGATCTTCGTCACGATGAGCAGAGGATAAAAAATCAGCCCACCGCTAAATACGGTGGGCTGATTTTTTATTATAGACAAAGTTGAAATTTCTTTTTAATTTCCTGAAATCTTCAAATTGGAGATTCTGGCATCCACTTGATTAAATCCAAACTGATTGCGGAAGCCAATGAATAACGTCCGGTTGCCAAATGAAAGAGGAAACGGCAGGCTTTGCATCGAGTTAACCTTAAATGTCACGCTGCCGTTATCTATCGCTAAATCCACATCATAGCCGCCAGCTTCGGCAGGAATGGATGCGCTGCGCAGAAATTCTCGGCCTTGTGGAATTTGGCGGACCACAAATACCTGATTCTGAACATCGCCCTGCGACATAATCATCATCATTCCCGGAGAATTCAGCGGATCAGAATCGCCTAAAATACCAATCCAGACCTGACCTGTTTGAATCTGGTTTAACGTCAGATGCATCTCAACGTTGGAGCGGAGAGGCAAAACGGTGGAAATTCCAAATATCCGGGCTGAGTTTGCCGAGGTCTGGGAAAGAAGCGAGAGAGTTCCATTTTGCGCTGAAATCACGCTGGGCAAAGGCTGTTGCAGGCATCCGTTTGAATCTCGTTGAAATGTTCCAATTGGGAAAGTCACCCATGATGGACCAATACAATCATGCATCCAATCCTGACCCGGAATCGAATAATCCCCTACGATTTGGAGTTGGGTGGGAACAGATTGAACACTTAGGGCAGGAGGAATTAAAGACGCTGGAGAAACGAGAGCAGACGAAGCAACAATTGTAGGCACCTGCGAAGACTGAGGCGTTATCTTCCAATTGTTGACCGCAGCCACGAGGATGGTTCCCATTACAGTGATGACAGTGCCAATTAAGCCAATCCAGGCGATTTTGATTTGCGGGGCATTTCTTTCGTTGCGCATTGTTTTTGCCGTCATTATTTTCTTCCTTCCGCTTGTAAAATGAGTATAGCAGTATCATTACAATTTCGGGTTTTCAAATTTGTCAGAGGAAGTTTTCAAATTTGTCAGTATAACAATTGAACAATTTCTCGGTCCACTTTCCCCATCGGAAAATCTTCCAAATTTTCTCTTCTTATCCATTTCAAGTTTTGTTTCTTTGACATTGAAATAAATTCACAGTGGAACACATGTACAGTTACTTTGAAATGGGAATAAGCATGATGCACCGTACCCAGCGCTTCTTTTCTCCGGACTTTTAGCTGGTAGCTTGATTTCAGACTTTTGGACAACGCCCGGGCCGGATCGCCCTCCACGCGCCCGTTTGGAAATTCCCACATCCCACCCAGCAATCCCTTCGACGGACGTTTTGCCAGCAGAACGCGTCCATTTTTTGCAATCACCGCTGCGGCAAGAATATAATGCGGCGTTTTCTTCTTCGGCTTCAACACCGGGCGTTGATCTTGAATTCCCTTTGCGCGGGCTTCACACAATTCCATGACCGGGCAAATCAAACAGTGCGGATTTTTCGGGAGACAAATCATCGCGCCCAAATCCATCAAAGCTTGGTTGTAATCACCCGCTTTGCCTTTGGGCAAATGTTCGGCAACCAACTTCCACGTGGTTTTTTCGCCCAACGACGAATCAACCGGCAGGCTAACATCAAAGACGCGCGCAAAGACGCGGCGGATATTTCCATCAAGTGTCGGCACATCCATATCGAATGCCATCGAAGCGATTGCGCCAACGGTGTATCGCCCGATGCCGGGAAGTTGACGAAGCGCATCCGGATCACGCGGCAAGCGGCCGTCATATTTTTCAACTACAATTTTCGCGGCTTTGTGCAAATTGCGGACGCGGGAATAATAACCCAGGCCTTCCCATAAATTCAACACATCTTGTTCAGAAGCTTCCGCCAAACTTTGGATGGTGGGAAAT
Organism: Anaerolineales bacterium; assembly: GCA_036567885.1. Classification (GTDB taxonomy): domain Bacteria; phylum Chloroflexota; class Anaerolineae; order Anaerolineales; family Villigracilaceae; genus Fen-1038. The sequence continues at coordinate 6,333 of DATCTP010000030.1, forward strand.
CGCCCCATCCAACGATGGAAATATGGAATGACGGTTTCCACGCGCGTTTGTTGAAGCATGATTTCCGAGACCCACACCGCGTACGAATCGGGATGACCGCGCCACGGTAAGGTCCGCGCGTTGCGGCGGTACCAAGCTAACAGTCGACGTGCGAACGTGCTCATTGATTGTAATTTGTACAGAGAGCGAAAGGTGATTCGTTCTGGAAGATCAAGTTTTGTAACGGAAAGACAATTACTCGAGCTTCCACATAATTGAAATGCTTGCATCCGAAAATGATCACGTCGCCGGTAGCGGGAAAATCGGCTGGCATGATTTTGGTTGGAAAAACTACCGGCGCGATCTGATCAGTCATCAAAAGGAAGCCAAGCCGCGAATAATCGCGCCCCAAATAAGCCGGTGACGGATGCGCCTGCGCAATCCCCTGCCCGCGCCAAAAGAAGCGCGGATATAACTCACGGCCATGTATAACTTCAGAATTTGGATTTACATCTTGCGCAAGGAATCGATTCAGTTGATCTTGGGTTAAATTTGCGGTTTGCACCGCTGGCGCTTGTGACGCCCGTTCGATCAACGCAGTTTCGGAAAGAATGTTGTTGTGCGGCGGCACCGCATGTTCTGCAATCCACGGCAGCGATCCGACCAATATTAAGCCTGCCAAAACCGGCAGTGCAAATTTAAAGTCCAACTTGGAATCGCTTTGAACAAACGAACTCGCTGTGAACAAGCGTTGACGCGATGCACCAAACAGCAAGGCGATCATCGAAATAATTTCTGCAACGCCGACACCCAAATAAAAATACGAGACCCAATCTGCCGGAAGATCGTATCGCCAACCAGAGAAACGACCAATGCCGTTCGCTAATGCATATCCCAAACTGAAAACCAATGGCGCTAATCCAATCCAGCGCAGACGCTTCCAAGCCGAACCTAAACCGATAGCAATAATTGCCAGATAGAAAATGATTAGCAAAAAGTTGTACCAAGCCAAACGACCGTCCCAGCCAAACCAGTAAATATCAATCGGCGCACGCAGACTCTTAAACGGCTCAATCAAAGGCAAAGCCAGAACGCCGCCAATTTCGGTGGCGAGAAAGTGATTGGTTATAAACTGCGACACAACATCGGGATGCTTTAAAGTAAATGAGATTAAATTTCCAGCTAGGC
>DATCTP010000031.1:0-5854 GCA_036567885.1 Anaerolineales bacterium
ATTTATCAATTATGCCTGAACTGTCCGAACGTCAAAAGAATCTTCTGCTGATCATCATACGTGATTATATTGACTCCGCACAGCCCGTCGGCTCGAAGCGGCTCGTGGATCATTATCATCTCGACCTTTCCTCGGCAACCATCCGCAACGAGATGTCGGCGTTGACGGAGTTGGGGTATCTTCGCCAGCCGCACACATCCGCCGGGCGCGTCCCGACCGAAGAAGGTTATCGTTTCTTCGTGAGTCAGATGAAGAACCAGGCTGAATTGCCGAAGTCCATTCAAAATAACATCTCGCATCAATTTCATCAGGCGCGCGCGGATGTGGATCAATGGATGCACCTCGCCGCCTCGGTGTTAGCGCATCAATCGCAAGGCGTATCTGTGGTCACTGCGCCGCGCGCCGAAAGCGCCCGCTTCCAGCATGTTGAATTAATTTCAACGCAGGGACGTCAGGTGTTGATGGTGCTGGTGTTAATGGGCGGCGAAGTTTCACAACAACTCCTGACCTTGGCAGAACCGGTGACTCAAGATCGCCTGAGCAAAACTGCCTCGCGCCTGAACGGACTTTTAGCGGGCCGCGCTCTCGATGAAATCATCGCCCTTTCAGCTCAACCCGACGCGCTTGATCAGGATATATTGATTTTGATCGTGCAAGAGATACGACGCACTGCCAATAGTCTATCCGGCGAAGTGTATACCGATGGCTTGACCAATGTTTTGTCCGAGCCTGAATTTGCAGATTCAGATGAAGCCCGCCGCGCCTTGCATCTCTTTGGAGAACGCTCCTCCTTACAAGATTTGTTGGCGCGCACAGCCACTAATAGCACGGTGGGAGGCTTGCAGGTTTTGATTGGCGGCGAAGGCGAATGGGAAGAACTGCGCCAGTGCTCGATGGTGCTGGCGCGTTACGGCGTGCCGGGGTTTTCGACCGGCATGTTAGGCGTGTTGGGACCGATGCGTATGTCGTATGCGCGGACAATTCCCACGGTGCGATATGTGGCCGGGTTGTTAAGCGATTTAGTCAATGATCGGATTGCAGGTGCATAAAGCGATGTTCGATAATTCGATACTCGCCTGTCCATCGAATATCCAATATCGAAAATGAGAGTGGAAGTATGACTGAGAAAAAATATCACAAACATAACGAGCAAGAAGTTAACGAGACCAACGCAGAGTTCGTGGAAGAAAAGCCTGAAAACGCGGAGCAAGCCAACGTGGAGATGGAAGCGGTGATGAAGCGTCTCGAAGAGGCGGAAGCTCAAGTCGCGGAACATCGCGAAGGCTGGCAGCGCGCACAGGCAGACTTCATCAATTATAAAAATCGCGTCCAACGTGATCAGGAACTGATGAAGTCGGTGATGAAAGGTGACATCATCAAGAAGTTCCTGCCAGTGCTGGATGACCTGGACCGTGCACTGCAAAACCGTCCATCGGATTCCGGTTCGTGGATTAGTGGGATTGAATTGATTCAAAAGAAACTGCAATCCATCCTTGAGTCCGAGGGTGTGACGCGCATCGAAGCCGAGGGTCAAATGTTTGACCCGAACTTTCACGAGGCGATTTCGCACGAACCAAGCGAAACTGTGGAGGGCGGGCATGTGATCGCGGTCGTGCAGAACGGTTATATGCTGGGCGAGCGCGTCATTCGCCCCGCGCTGGTTCGCGTGGCGCAATAAATTGAAGGAGAAATTATTTCATGGCAAAAATCATTGGTATTGATCTCGGTACAACCAACTCGGTCGCAGCAGTAATGCAGGGCGGCGAGCCGATTGTGATCCCGTCTTCAGAAGGCGAACGGCTGGTTCCTTCGGTGGTGGCGGTGAATAAAAATCACGAGCGTCTCGTCGGACGCGTGGCGCGTAACCAGGCTATCATCAACGCGCAGAACACGATCTTTTCGATCAAGCGTTTTATGGGACGCAAGTCCGACGATGCCGAAGTACAGCGCACAAAGAAGCGCGTGCCATACGAAGTGGATGAAGCCTCGAATGGCGATGTGCGCGTCAAGTTGGATGGCAAGGATTACAGCCCGCCGGAAGTCTCGGCGATGATCCTTGCCAAGATCAAAGCCGATTGCGAAGCGTATCTCGGTGAACCGATTACACAAGCGGTGATTACCGTGCCTGCATATTTCAACGATGCGCAGCGCAATGCTACCAAAGACGCGGGCAAGATCGCGGGACTTGAAGTATTGCGCATCATCAATGAACCAACGGCTTCTTCATTGGCGTATGGCTTGGATAAAAAGAAAAACGAAATCATCGCCGTGTATGATTTGGGCGGCGGCACATTCGATATTTCCGTCCTCGATGTGGGCGATGGCGTTTTTCAAGTCCGCTCGACAAGCGGCGATACCTTCCTCGGCGGCGACGACTTCGATCAGCGCATCATGGATTATCTCGCCGATCAATTCCAGAAAGACAACGGCATTGATTTGCGCGGCGACCGTCAGGCGCTTCAGCGTTTGAAGGAAGCTTCCGAGAAAGCCAAGATCGAACTCTCGACCATGATGCAGACTGAGATCAATCTTCCGTACATTACGGCGGACGCAGGTGGCCCGAAGCATTTGGTCACTACGCTGACGCGCTCGAAGCTCGAGCAACTCACCGCAGATTTGGTGGATCGCACGATCGCGCCGCTCAAGCAGGCTTTGAGCGATGCGGGACTCACCGCTGCGCAGATCAACGAAGTCGTGATGGTCGGTGGCATGACGCGTATGCCTGCCGTGCAAGATCGCGTGCGTGCCTTCTTCGGCAAGGAACCGCATAAAGGCGTCAATCCGGATGAGGTGGTCGCAATCGGTGCGGCGATTCAAGGCGGCGTGTTGGGCGGCGAAGTGAAGGATATTTTGTTGCTCGATGTGACGCCGCTTACGCTTTCCATCGAGACCCTAGGCTCGGTTGCCACGCCGCAGATCGAACGCAACACAACGATTCCGACGCGCCGCAGTCAGACCTTTTCCACGGCATCGGACAACCAGACTCAGGTTGAAATCCATGTTCTGCAAGGCGAACGCCCGATGGCGGCGGACAACAAATCGCTCGGCAAATTTACTCTCGATGGAATCCCGCCTGCGCCGCGCGGTATTCCGCAAATCGAAGTGACGTTTGATATCGATGCGAATGGCATTCTCAAAGTCACTGCGAAAGATAAAGCCACAGGACGGACTCAACATATCACGATCACTGCTTCATCGGGCCTTTCGGACTCCGAAGTGGAAAAGATGCGCCAGGATGCCGAATCTCATGCCGATGATGACCGCAAGCGCAAAGAATTGATTGAAGCGCGCAACAACGCGGATAACACCGCCTACGCGGCGGAGAAAGCCTTGAAGGAATTCGGCGATAAAGTGCCCGCGGATGTAAAATCCGACATCGAGAAAAAAGTCGCTGAGGTGCGGAGCAAAACTCAAAGCGATGATGTGGTCGCCATCAAGTCCGCGACCGAGGCGCTGGGAGAAGCCATTCAAAAGATCGGTGCCAGCGTCTATCAACAACCTGAAACGCCGAGCGGTGAATCGAATCAATCTGGCCCATCGGGTCAATCGAATGCGGGACCGGATGTGGTGGACGGTGAAGTGAAAGAGTAGCATGTCATTGCGAGGAGCGAAGCGACAAAGCAATCTCATCATTTATCCAAACAATAGTTTGAAAGTTATGTGAGATTGCCACGACCTGCTTCGCAGGTCTCGCAATGACACCATTGATTATGACTAATCGCGATTATTACGAAGTTCTCGGCGTGGGACGAAGCGCGTCGGACGATGAGATCAAGGGCGCGTTCCGCAAGTTGGCGCGCCAGTATCATCCCGACGTGAACAAAGAGCCGGATGCCGAGGAAAAATTCAAAGAGCTCAACGAAGCTTATGGCGTTCTGTCGGACGCCGATAAGCGCGCCCGTTATGACCGCTTTGGCAAAGAAGGTTTGGGTAACACGGGCGGCTTCCACGATTACACCGTGGACTTCAGCGATATCTTCGACGAACTGTTCGGCAACCTGGGAGGATTCGGTTTTCAGACGAGCCGCCGTTCGCGCCGCGCCCCAAGGCGGGGACGCGATCTTCAAATGTCGGTCACGCTGAAATTTGAAGAGGCGGTCTTTGGCATCGAGAAAGAGATCGAGTTCGAGCGCGAGGAAACGTGTTCGCGCTGCAATGGTTCCGGCGCGGAACCGGGCACCTCGCCGACGCGTTGTTCCACCTGCAATGGTCAGGGCGAAGTTCGTCAGGTGCGGCAGACCATTTTGGGTCAGATGATGCAGACGACCACGTGTCCAACCTGCGGCGGACGCGGCGAAGTCATCAACTCGCCATGCAAAACTTGCCGCGGCGGCGGACTTGAACGAAAGAAGATCAATAAGAAAGTGCAAATCCCCGCCGGTGTCGATAGCGGCACGCAGATTCGATTGGCGGGCGAGGGCGGCCCCGGAGTCTTTGGCGGACCAAACGGAAGTTTGTTCTTGGTTTTGGATGTCCAGCCGCATCAATTCTTCAAACGCCGCGAAAATGATCTTCTTTTGAATCTCGATATCAATGTGGCGCAGGCAACGCTCGGCGCGGAAGTGGATGTCCCAACGCTTGATGGCGATGAAAAACTAAAGATTCCGGCTGGCACACAACCCGGCAAAGTCTTTCACATCAAAGGCAAAGGCGTGCCGCACCTGCGGCGCAAAGATCATCGCGGCGACGAGTTGGTGATCATTGATGTGGCCATCCCAGCGAAATTAACGAAGGAACAGCGTGAGTTGTTCGAGAAGTTGGCGGCGACCATGGGAACAACGGTCAAGCCGAAGGAAAAAGGATTCATGGATTGGCTGAACGAAACACTCGGAGGATGATTGGTTTATCGGGTAGACAAAATGTCTGCCCGTTTGTTTTATAATCAGTCATCTATGCACAATCACTCTCACATTCATTTTAGTGATGTCGCGAAGCAAACTATTTCCCGCCTTTCGCTGGCATTATTCCTTACACTGGCATTTGTCTTTATTGAAGCCGCGGCGGGATTCTTTGCAAACAGCCTTGCGCTTCTCACCGATGCCGCGCACAATTTTACGGATGTGATCGCGCTTGGCATCAGTTGGTATGCGGTTCATCTCACAACCCAGCCTTCCAACTCGAAGAATACGTACGGCTATCATCGCGCCGGCATCCTAGCCGCGATGCTTAATTCGACCACGTTGGTGGTGATCTCGCTTGGGATTTTCTACGAAGCCTATCGCCGCTTCATCAACCCGCCGCAGGTTAATTCAACGGTTTTGATCGGCGTCGGATTGCTTGCGTTCTTTGTCAATCTGATCACCGCTTTGTTGCTGCAACGCGGCAGTGACGGCGACTTGAACCTGCGCTCATCTTTCGTCCATTTAATGGGCGATGTCGCTGCGACGATTGGCGCGGTCATTGCGGGCGTCATCATTTATTTCACGCACGCCAATTGGCTCGATCCGTTCATCAGCGTATTGATCGGCTTTTTGATCCTTTATAGCGCGTGGGGAATCCTGCATGAGACGGTGGATATCCTGCTCGAAGCCGCGCCGCGCGATGTGGATATGTCCGCGATGGTGCGCGATATGATGCAGGTCAAGGGAGTGATCGGGATTCATGATCTGCATGTATGGAGCATCACGCAGGGTTTGCGTACGATGTCGGCTCATGTCCTGACCGATGACGTATCCATCGGCACCGGCACTGAAATTCAGCGTCAGATCAACGAGGTTATCTTTCACCGCTATAACATCAGTCACGCCACGCTTCAATTAGAATGTGTGGACTGCGACCCCGATTCATTGTATTGTGATATGAACGAAGCGCATCACATTGGCTCAGAGATGACCGCGCAAAATAAATAGCGATA
>DATCTP010000032.1:0-2681 GCA_036567885.1 Anaerolineales bacterium
GGATTCTGTTGGAAACATTCAGGCAAAGTTTGCTCACCTGCTGGGATATTTTCGGAGCGCCGAATGGCAAAATTCGAACATCGGGCTTTCGGATGTTCCCAATAATAATCCGCCTCTTCAACAGGGAGATATGTTGGCGCTCGTGGATGGCAATGGTGCAATCATCCAAACGTGGGGCATTAAGCCAAACGATAAATTGGTCAGCGATCTCATATCAACAGCCAGCCACCAAAATAATCTTAACGTTTATGAACAAACGATTGCGGTGACGGATTCGAACGGCAATACATCCAACGCTGATTATCTCTTCATTGTGTCACCGGTTTTTCGCGCAGATGTGCCGGTAGGCGCACTGATTATCGGCAGCCCCACCAGTCTTAGCAGCCAACTTCAAAGGTTGGAAGTTTCGCTCCTGCTTGGCAGTTTGATCATGCTGATCATTGCTTTCCTGGGCGGATTGTGGCTGGCAGACCGCGCTATGCACCCAGTCAAAATGATCACACACACAGCGCAAAATATTGGTGAAAGTGATCTAAGTCGCCGCATCAATTTACGTGGGCATGATGAGCTTGCAGAGTTGGCGAACACATTCGACAATATGCTCTCACGCATCGAAATTGCCTTTGATCGTCAACGGCGTTTTGTCGCCGACGCCAGCCATGAACTCCGCACGCCGCTGACAATCACCAACCTCGAAATCAATCAGGCGCTTGCCAAGCCTCGTTCCACCGCGGCCTATCAACGTACTTTGCAAACCGTCAATGCCGAGAATGAAAGAATGATGCGCATGGTCAATGATTTGATGACGCTGGCGCGCATGGATTCCGGTCAGGCAATTCTGCAATTCGAAAAATTGGATTTGAGCGATGTGGCGCTGGAAGCCGTCGAGCGCATGTCTTCCCTTGCCGAAAGACAACATATTACGCTTGAAACCACCGACCTGCCCGAGTTGATCGTAAATGGAGATCGTCAGTATTTGATTCAAATGATCAGCAATCTCATCGAGAACGCCATCAAATATTCCGGTTCCGGTCAAACCGTGCGCGTGGAGACTGCTTCGATTTCCAACAACAAAAAAGAATTTGCTTCGCTTCGTATCGTGGATACCGGACCGGGAATCCCGCCGGAACATTTGCCTCATCTCTTTGACCGCTTCTATCGCGTCGACCAAGCGCGGACTCAAGACGATGACGCCTCCGCCCCCACCGGAAGTGGCCTCGGGCTTTCCATCGTGTCATGGATCGTCGAAGCGCACGGCGGAAAAATAAATGTGGAAAGCAAAGTAAATGAAGGAACTACATTTGAAGTAACTTTTCCATCAGTGTCTTGACAACCAGAATATATGTTCTATAATTGTAAGCGTGGATTCTATCAACCGCTTGCAGTTGCTGTCCGAACAGATGGAACTGGAGCCCGCCGAAGAGCGCCGCGAGAACGGTGCGCGTCCAGCTTGCTTCACGCCCAAACAACGCGACGCGGTTTTTGTCCATCCGGCGCAACTTCCCAACGGTCAGTCCATTAAATTATTGAAGACCCTGCTCACGTCGGCTTGCGAACGGGATTGTTATTATTGCCCATTCCGCGCCGGCCGCGATTTCCGTCGCGCCACGTTCAAGCCGCAGGAATTTGCCAATGTGTTCATGGAGTTGAATCGCAGAGGCGTTGCTGATGGAACGTTTCTGAGTTCAGGGATTGTGGGCGGCGGAATGCGAACGCAAGATCGACTTCTGGATACCGCGGATATCCTGCGAAATAAATTTGGCTTTCGCGGCTATCTGCATTTGAAAATCATGCCCGGCGCGGAAAAGGCACAGGTGGAACGCGCCATGCAGCTTGCTGACCGTGTCTCAGTTAACCTCGAAGCGCCCAACACGAATCGACTTGCGAAGCTTGCGCCTCACAAACAATTTTTGGACGAGTTATTGCAGCCTCTGCGCTGGGTGGAAGAAATTCGCAAAAGCCAACCGGCATATAAAGGTTGGAATCATCGCTGGCCTTCCACGACGACTCAATTTGTGGTCGGCGGCGCGGACGAAAGCGATTTGGAGTTATTGACCACAACCGCATGGCTCAATAAAAATGTGCGGCTCAAGCGCGCTTACTTTTCGGCATTCAATCCCATCGTCGATACTCCGCTTGAAAACAAAACAGCCACCGATCCATTGCGCGAACACCGTTTATATCAAGCCTCCTTTTTGCTGCGCGATTATGGTTTCGATTTGGAAGACATGCCGTTCACAGATAACGGTTTCCTCCCGCTGCATTCCGATCCCAAACTGGCATGGGCGCAATTGAATTTAAAAGAGAAGCCGATTGAAATTAATCGGGCGGAAAGACAAGACTTAATTCGCATCCCCGGCATTGGACCAAAAGGCGCGGAAGCTATCCTGCGCACCAGACGGATCAGCCAATTAAAAGATTTATCTTCGCTTCAAAAGATGGGCATTACTATTCAGCGCGCCGCGCCCTATATTTTGATCAATGGAAGAAAAGCCGCGCAGCAATTATCGTTGCTTTAAAAAAATTAATGTTGTTAACTAACTTGACTTTAGAGTAGCAGAATAGAACACAAAGAAAGTGCAATTGAACTGAACCTTAAAAACAGAAAAGCAAATATCAATTATGGACTGGCAACCAGGGATTTGGATGTCTTTTTGCTCTTGAAAATCACCGGATAGCGA
>DATCTP010000033.1:0-3340 GCA_036567885.1 Anaerolineales bacterium
ATAACAACCACATCAAAATTTTCAGACATTTGTTTCTCCTGATATGAATCAAAAAAGGTTAAGGAAATTATACCCTTAACCTTTTTGCGTATTCCACTTTGAAGCTATCCAAGATTTTTGTGCAGGAATTCGAATGTCCGCGCCCAGGCCAATTCAGCGGATGCCTTATCGTATTCGGGGCGATCAGATTCCATGAACCAATGTGAAACTCCTGGATAGATATGAAGCGTCACGTCCAGCCCGGCATTTTTCATATCCTGCTCCATGGCCCGCACACCGTCCATGGGTTCCCACTCATCGTTATCGCTGAAATGTCCGAGAATTTTTGATTGCGCTTTGCTGAAATCCGGGCTGTAGGCACCATAGAACAAAACTGTCGCAGCCACATCCGGTTCGTTTGCCGCGGTCACTATCGCCCACGCCGCGCCCATCGAAAAACCCATCACACCGACAGGTTTGCCTGTTCGCAACGATGCAAGATGATCCTTGGCCGCTTTGACGATGTCGCCCATGAGTTTACCCTCATGTTTCTTATGCAGGACTTCGGCTTCTTCAATCGTTTTGGCAATATCACCCCGATATAGATCGGGTGCGAGGACCATGTATCCATGTTCTGCAAGTTGATCGCAAACCTGCTTGAAGAACGGCTTGAGTCCCCACCAGGCATGAAGGATGAGGATGCCTGGTCCGCCTTTCTCCGGCGTGGCAAGGTATGCATTGGCTGATTTGTCGTTGACCTTCAACTTGATCTCGGATTTTTGGATGTTCATCATATTCTCCTTTTCGTTGGCTCCCGCAATTATAGCAGAAAATATGTTCTATTTTACAGCATAAACAAGGCGATTCTTCATCGCCGATTTTGGATTAGATCCATTGTCTTACGCGTAAGCGATATTCTTTGTATGTGTCTCCAAACTTATTCCCGAGATAAATCTCCTCGGCCTGAATGACCGCCTGTGTGATCGTCAACAACAAGAATGGAGAGGCGATCAAGCCCCACAGCGTTCCTGCCACGAAGGTGAAACCAAGATAGATCAGAAAGAATCCGAGATAGATGGGGTTGCGCGTGAAGCGATATGGGCCGTTCATCACTAATGCGTTCACCGGCTGATGCGGATCGGGGGATGTATGCACTTTCATCATTTGCGAGAAAGCCGAACCGACCAGGATGATTCCTGCAATAACAATCAGCCCGCCCACAACGCGCAGGATAAACATCCATGGAGTAGGGAAGGGAATGATCCAATTCAATATCAGCGCGCCGATAAGATAGCCTAAAAAGACGAACGGCGGCGGAACCAAGACTTGCGCATGCTCAAGATTTTGTTCTGTCATAGTACCTCTAATAAATCATGATATGGTCTGCCAATCATTTCTTTCTGGCAATCATCAGAAAAACAGGAAAAGACTTTTCCGTACCGTTTACTTTCTTTTTGATCTGATACGCGGTCGAAAAAGTGATGTTCTCAAACCCGGCAGCCTCGACCCATTTCTGTAATTCAGCGCGGTCAAAACCCTTATGGACATCCGATGTCCCATCGGTGTGAAATGTACCATCTTCCTGGTCGAGATCAGCGACCAGTAAATATCCGCCCGATTCCAATATAGCGTGGAATTTTAGGAGGATGTTTTTCACATCGTGAATGTGATGCAAGACCATCAACGAATAGGTCAGGTGATAGCGCTTATCGGGAAGAGAGTCGCTGGATAAATCGAGCCGGGCAGGATGCATGTTGCTCACACCTGATGCGGTGATCTTCTCAGCCAACACATCCAACATGCTCTGCGAAGCATCAGCCAGTGTGATCTGACCCAGGTCGGACTGCAGTGCGAAACTCAATAAGCCTGTGCCGCATCCATATTCAAGCGCATCCATCCCCGCCGACAGCGGAACAGCCTTTCGGATGGCATCAGCCACCACGCGGGCGCGTTCCACTTTTGCAGGATCGGAATCCCAATCTTTTGCGCGTTCATCGAAATTTGTCATGATTTATTTCTGTCGCTACGAGTTGGACACAGCCCAACGTGGCAGTCTCCTTTTTATTGGAGATTGCCACACGCCTTCGGCGTTCGCAATGACATTGCTAACTCCAATTCTCCAAAGTTTCCTTTACTTTCATCAAGAACCAATCCGCAGATGCGCCATCTAAAATACGATGATCGAAGACGAGCGATAAATAAACCATTGGACGAATCGCAATCGCATCATTGATCACGACGACGCGTTTCTGCATTGCACCGACGCCGAGGATTCCGCATTGAGGCTGGTTGATTACTGGAAATGCAAACAGCGATCCGCTGATGCCGTGATTGGTCAACGTAAACGTCCCGCCTTTGACTTCGTCGGGCTGTAATTTCTTACTGCGGGCGCGATTAGCCAGGTCGTTGACTGCGCGTGCCATTGCCAGCAAAGATAAATTATCCGCGTTCTTGATGACCGGAACGATCAGCCCTTCTTCGCCTAATGATGTTGCCATGCCGATATTGATGGATTTGTGAACAAGAATGCCTTCATCCGTCCACGAGGAATTAGTCAGCGGAAAGCCTTTCAATCCTGCCACAATTGCCATCATAAAATACGCGGTAAATGTGAGATTGACCCCATCGCGGGCGAAGATGTCTTTGTTTGTGCTTCGATGCGCAACGACTTTGCTCATGTTCGCTTCCATCACGGTCAGCACGTGCGGAGAGGTGTGTTTCGATAAAACCATGTGCTCGGCGATTTGTCGGCGGATAACCGTATGCTTGATGAGTTGATCGCCTGCGACGGTTTGAGTATTTGAAGATTTGACGGATACCACCTTTCTACTTTCCACAAAGTTCAACACATCATTCTTCGTAATGCGACCATTTAATCCAGTTCCTTGGACTTGTGATAAGTTCACGCCATGTTCTGCTGCAATTTTCGCAACGACCGGTGAAATGAAACCGATTTCACTGGAAGGTTTAATGTTCATGGTTGAAGGTTCAACAGTTGCTTCCGCGTTTTGCGTTTTGCGTTTTTCATCTTTCGCAGTTATTGCGTTTGAAACATCCACGCTTTCCCCCGGCTTCCCGATGAATGCCAAGATTGCTCCAACCTTCGCAGGCAGTCCTTCCTGTGCAATGATTTTCAATACTGTTCCCGATGCGGGCGCGGGGATTTCCGTATCAACTTTGTCTGTGTTGACTTCAAGAAGCGGCTCCAGCTCTTTGACCGATTCGCCTTCCTGCTTCAACCATTTGATAACGGTAACTTCTTCAACGCCTTCGCCAAGTAATGGAACTAAAACTTTTGTCGCCATGATTTCTCTCCAGTTGATAGTTGGTGGTTGACAGTTGGCGGTCTAGCGAACAGGAA
>DATCTP010000034.1:0-2144 GCA_036567885.1 Anaerolineales bacterium
TGACAGCTTCATAAACGATCAACGCTGTGGCAATGGAAACGTTCAGTGAATTGACTCTGCCCGCCATTGGGATTCTGACCTTAAGATCGGATTGTTTCAACCAGAAATCGGTCAAGCCTTTATCTTCGGTTCCCACCGCGACTGCCAACGGACCGCTCAAATCCTGACGCGTATATTCCGCATCAGCCTGCGGCGTTGCCGCGGCGATTTTTATTCCCCGTTTCCGCAGGAATGCCAGCGCCGAATCGTTTGAGACTTCCACGCTCGGAACCGCGAACAAGGCGCCGCGTGAAGCGCGCACTACATTTGGATTATAAAGATCGACGCGCGGATCGCACAATAACAATGCATCTACACTGGCGGCGTCCGCGGTGCGTAAGATTGCACCGAGGTTGCCCGGTTTTTCGATGGACTCTGCAACAATTAACAAGGGCGAATCATTTAATTTCAAATCTTCCAAAGAAACTTTGGGGATCGGAAATATCCCAAGCCACCCATCCGGATTCTCGCGATACGATATTTTCTCAAACACGGCACGGTTAACGGTAATGATTTCAGCGCTGACGTTTCCGATTTGCCGCGAAACTAATTCGGACGCGGTGAGAAGCGTCTGCGGCTGATAGCCGCTTGCTAACGCGAGGCTGATCTCGTCCCAGCCTTCCACCAGCATCAATCCATCGCGCTGACGTTGCTTTTTATCCTCGCGTAGTTTTACAATCTGTTTTATATGGGCGTTTTGCAAGCTCGTGATGTGCATGTTTATATTGTAGTTATGTTTTCATGTTTTGTGTTTTTATGTTATATTGGCTACACGTATTGTAAATCTACAAACGAGGTACATCATGACAGAGTATTTCAATTATGAACAATTGACTTGGCCCGAGGTTGCGGCCTTGCCGCGCAACACGCCAATCGTTTTACCGCTTGGCGCTGGTTATGATTTGAAGCATCTCGCTGAAGCTTTATCGGAACCAAATAACATTGGACTTTTACCGCCGTTCCCTTTTGGGTGGCGCGGGAGCGGCTTGGAAATTCCAGAAGCAATTCTTGGAGCATACATCAACAATTTAATCCTGAGTCTGCGTGATGATGGCTTCACGCGCGTTTACGCGTTGACGCCGCAGGATACTTTGCAATTGCCGAATCCGGAATTTCAAATTTCACAATTCAATGAATCACAAAAACAATCTGCCCTGCCCCTCCCGGCTGACAGCGAACGCAGCAAAGTAATTTTGATTCCTATCGGCCATACGGAGCAACACGGATTCCATCTGCCGCTCTCCGTGGACACGATCATCATTGATGCAATTGCGCAAGGAACTGCAAAGTCAATACCGGATAAAGCATTTACACTACCTGTGATGCCTTATGGCGTCAGTACGCATCGCGCATCGTTTGCCGCGACTCTAAGCGCGGGCGGTCGCGCCTTTGAAGATTTTTGGCTGGCTGTGATTGACGCTCTGGCGGCACGCGGCTTCGACCGTTTTTATTTGATGAGCGGACACGGCGGCAACACATCATTCCTTGTGAATGTCGTCAAATATGCGGGCGAACGTCATCGCAGGATCTTTTGCGCAACGGCATATTTACATACATCAGGAATTATCGGCGCGGCAGCGATTGAAAAGTACCGCACATCCAAGATTGGCGGGAGGGACATGCTTGTGAATTGGAAACTTCGTTTATGCTGCATCTGCGACCCGATCTATGTCACATGGAACGCGTGGTGGACGAAACAGATTTCGTGGCCACACCCTCCTATTATATGGATTGGATCGAGGGCGGTTCATTAGTCGCAAATCCACCTTGGGATGATGATTCAAAAACCGGGGCGTATGGAGCGGGAAGTTATGGCACGGCAGAGAAAGGCCGCTTATGGCTCGAAGCTGCGATCCAGGAAAAGATCATGCATGTGAATGAAATTCATGAACAGCAAAAGCGACGCGAGGAAAGAAGAAATGCCGGCTATGGATTGTGGGGAAAATCAGCAAGCAACGATTAGTCAAGGCGTTCCCAAACAAGATTTACAACGGTTTTCTCTTTCGAGACATAACCAATCGGGTCGGTGCTCATAATGAGGCGATTGCCATCAAACTTGTAATGGCGCGTTTGAATGGTTCCCGTCCAGTTCGGGAACAATCCGC